>JANLUQ010000088.1:0-16895 GCA_031363565.1 Armatimonadota bacterium
GTTAGGGTTGCCCCAGTTGGCGAAGTTGCTGAACGCCGTCTGCCCCGGCCCTTTGCGCCAAAGCTGGAAATACAACGTGTGCCGCGCGTTGTCCGTCCACGTCAAGGTCAGCTTGCTGTCGGAGCCGGCCACCGAGGCCACGGCCAGATTGATCGGCTTGACGGGCGCGGTGAAGGCAGTGATAACGTTCGAGTATGGTGAATCCCCGGCCGCGTTAGAAGCGAAGGCCCGGTAGCTGTAGGCCGTGTCAATGTCCAGGCCCGTGTCATAATTGTCGTAGAAAGTGCCCATGCCACCCGTGTCCGCCTTCGGATAGCCGAGGAGGTTGGCGTAAGCCCCCACCGGGTCGTCCGCGTTGAGCCGCTGAAGCGTGACGCTTTTCCCGTTCGTGCTGTTGTCGGTGAGGTAGGCCCGGATCGTCGTCTTCGGGTCCAGCGTCCCAGTCGGACCGCTGGACCCCCCGTTGCCTCCGACACTCGGAGCCACCGGCACCGTCTGCGTCGTCAGCGTCGTGCCGGTCGCCGTGTCGGAAGGATCGCTCGCCCCGCCGCTGTTGAAAGCGACGACGTAGTAGGCGTAAGTGCTGCTGACAATCAGGCCCGTATCGGTATACGAGAACGTGTTGCCCTTGCCGGTCACCCCGCCGCCATAGTAGTTAGGGTTGCCCCAGTTGGCGAAGTTGCTGAACGCGGTCTGCCCCGGCCCTTTGCGCCAAAGCTGGAAGTACAACGTGTGCCGCGCGTTGTCCGTCCAGGACAGCGCCAGCTTGCTGTCGGAGCCGGCCACCGAGGCTACGGCCAGACTGATCGGCTTGACCGGGGCGGTCGTGGCGAGGGCGGTGTTGGAATAATCGGAGGGGGTGCCATCTGCGGCGATGGCCCGGACGCGGTAGTCATAGACTGTATCGAGATCGAGGCCGCTGGGATCGGTGAAGAGGACCCCGGTGCCGCTGCTGTTGACGGGATCTGCGGAGCCGACGGGAGTGAACGCAGTGTCGGCCTGCCCATCCACTTTGCGCTCGACGGCAAAACTGCTCTCGCTGATGCTGTTGCTTATCCAATAAAGCTGGACCGAGGTCGGCGTCGGGTAGCTGTTCACGCGCAGGCTACTGGGCGCAGACGGGGGAGTGGACGCGGCCCAGGCGTATGGATGCCACACCAGCAGCAGGGCTGACCAAATCAGGACGTGCAAGGCGCGAACAGCGATGCGGGCGGCCGGCGACGCAGCAGCAGGATAGGGATGCATGTCGGTTTGTCTTTCATAGACCAAGAACAGCAGGAAGCAGAAGTGACTCTTGAAAAAACCGGGTATTGAGTTTTAGACTTGCAGGGTACAGCACGGCTTGGGGTGAATCTTGGGAACCGCATTTTTATTTTAGCACATATCTCGCGGATTTACCAGTTCCCGAAAAATATTTCTTGTCCGGTACCCAGACTATGTGCGCCGGATATTGTCCGTGTAGAAGGCTGCTAGGGGGCAGAATAGACTGCCTGACGCGCGGTGCGGGCGACCGGGCCAAACGCCGTGGTGTTTACCCCGGCCGCTTTATTCAGGTTGCCGCACGCCTGGAGCGTATATGCGCCCGGCAAAGACAGATGTGGAACGTCTCCATCTGTTCGGACACACGCTTGTCCGCAATGTGGGTATGTGGCCGACCGAGACACGAATGCGGCCCTGAACATCCTCCGAATAGGTCTGGACGAGAACTTCGCTGAGAGACGCCGAGGGGCTGGTTATGCCAGTGAGTCAAGCGTCTCTTTGAAGCGAGAAGCCATCGGGCTTTAGGATTTATCGCTGCCGCCGTGCAGCACAAAAAAGCATCCAGACTTTCATCTGGATGCTTTTTTGACCGGGAAACCTGCGCTGCATAGCCCACTAAGGGAATTGGACCCTTGACCTCTTCTTTACCAAAGAAGTG
Organism: Armatimonadota bacterium; assembly: GCA_031363565.1. Lineage (GTDB taxonomy): Bacteria > Armatimonadota > Armatimonadia > Armatimonadales > Capsulimonadaceae > JANXMY01. Next base: position 1,919 of record JANLUQ010000088.1, read on the forward strand.
CTCTACCACTGAGCTAAGTGGGCGGGAGTTGAGGGGTTTTGTTGCCCGTGCTGGAGCATGATTATACTGATATACGAGGCGTTTGTCAAGGGCTGCGCCGGTGCTGGAACAACAAAACGCCCGCACTTCTTTGGATTGAAGCGCGGGCGCAGTTTTGATGGGCCGGACAAGTTTCGAACTTGTGTAGGCTTGCGCCGACGATTTTACAGACCGCCTCCTTTAACCACTCGGACACCGACCCATGTTTAATTGTTGATAACCGATGCTGCTAGATAAAGCCCCTTCAGGGAATCGAACCCTATTCTGAAGTTTACAAAACTACTGTAATGGCCTTTATACTAAAGGGGCGCGAATATTCTTGCCGCATTTAGATATTTGTCGGCGAAGCGGACATCCTCAGTCGGCAGCTAGATTTGGTAATCCTGTGACTTCCTGTGGTCTGTCCCTAGCAGCAAACGCCCAGATATGTTACCGTATTCTGGACTGCCTTGTCAAGAGCAGAAGGGACAAAATTCGTTTTCCCACACCCAAAGATCATGCAAAATAATATTTGCGCTTACATGTGAGGCGTGGTATAATGACCCCGATGCCGGGGAGAGTCCCGGTGGCCTTCCATTTTCGCATTCGGTCCGCTGCCCGCTTCCGTGTCGCTCCGGTTTCTTCGGTGTTGCCGACGTGTCCGAGACCTCCGAAATGTTGGCTGTTTTATGACGAGAAACGACGAGAAGAAGGCGAGTTGGTCCCAGCTCCCAGATGTTTTGGGGAGCGCGTTTCACACCGAAAGGAGCCATTACGAAGAATGGCAACCAAACTTTATGTCGGCAACCTGAGCTATCAGATGACCGATCAGCAGCTCCATGACCTGTTCTCCGAATCAGGCAACGTTTCCAGCGCTCAGGTCGTTACCGACCGCTACACGGGTCAGGCTCGCGGCTTCGGCTTCGTCGAGATGGCGAGCGAAGATGAGGCCCAGCAGGCGATCGCGGCCATCAATGGCCGCAATGTCGGGGGCCGCGCCCTGGTCGTCAACGAGTCCCGCCCACGTGAAGGCGGCGGCGGCGGTGGCAGCCGTGGCGGCAGCGGCGGTGGCGGCGGCTACGGCGGCGGTGGCGGCGGCGGCAGCTACGGCGGTGGTGGCGGCAGCTACGGCGGCGGTGGTGGTCGTGACAGCGGCGGCGGTGGTGGTGGTGGCTACGGCGGCGGCGGTGGCGGCGGCAGCCGCGGTGGTCGCGGCGGCGGCAGCGACCGCTACTAAGTCAGACGCAGAAAGCGGGCCGGGTCCAAATGGACCCGGCCCGCTTTTCTTGCGTTTGAGGCTGGTTTCTAGCTGCGCGCTGAGAAACGCTGATAAAGCACCCCGACGGTCGCACCGTAGAGCAGATGAACGAGGAGCAGCTGCAGGGTCGCAAGCGACGACCAGCCGATCAAAAGGACGCCGGTGTCCGGGAGTGTGTTTCGCATGATGGCGGGATGGACGCCGTTAGCGGTGGAGAGTATCGCGGCCAGTCCGACAAAAAGTGCTGCCCCAAAACCCAGGCCCTTCTTGATGTCGGAGGTCTGCAGAGCCCATGTCAGCAGGATCGCGTAGACCACGCCGGAGCCTGCGAATGTCCCGAACAAAACAGCAAGGCCAAGCCACCAAGTCAGCGGAGATGGGATCGGCGGATACAGCAAAGTCCCAGCAAACTGCGCTAGGTCGAGACGGTGCGCCCAGGCGGAGACGGGATACTCCGTCGTCGGGTAGGCGAAAGCGGAGGGAAGGAGGCCCAGAGTCGCGTAGTAAGCGATGAGCAGAAGGATGCCGCCGACCGACCCCGCGCCGACCGCGGCGAACAGACGCACCCGCCGCGTGTCCAGAAGGCGTTTGGGGCGGATGGGAGGGAGTAGGAAGCGCTGCACGGACTGAAACACCGCGGCGAAAGCGGCCATTATGTCCCGATCCCTTCGATACCGGTCCAGACGATGTACCCAACGGCCCACAGCGCAACGCCATAGTAGGTCCAGACCAGAAGCTTCGGAATCGGCGCGCGGTCCTCTTCGATGCTCCCATATCGCTCCACCGTCTCCTCACCCCTGCGCTGCTTGTGCGCCGGACGGTCGCGGCCCACGATGACATAATACCAGACTGCCAAGGCCGCTCCCAGGGTAGTCAGGAGAGTGATCCAGAACCAGAAGTAGGTGTCCGCACCCTGCATGATCGCCATATCAAGTTACTCTCTAAGTCTTTAAAACGGGCATTTGCCGGTCGCCGGGTGGGCGGTCGCCTGCAGGGCCATAAACATCACCAGGAAGACGGACCCCAGCATCAGCACAGCAAGGGTGCTGAGGATGCCGAGCATCCAGTGCGTCCGACGTACGTTGAGGGGGCTCAAGTTCGGCGGCGCAACGAGCGCTTCCGTGTCGTCCAGGTGCCATTCGGTCTGCTCCTTACCACGGAATTGCCCGCGGCGCAAGGCCCATACGAAGGCGGGCAGCGCGACGACGTGGATGCCGATAAAGATGGTGCAAAGGACGATAAATTGTGTCGGGCTTAGATCCATAGCGGTGACATTATACCACGAAAAAAGAATGTGCAAACTTTCACAAACTCGGGGTAAACTAAGGAGGAAGCGTTTGACGCTAAAGCGCGCCGGGTAGATATATTTAACTCTTCCTGCCCGTCGCAAGCCTCTTAGAAAAGGGACCACCCGGCGTGACCCGCCCCGTTTTCATCCGCCTATTCTCCGCCGCCAGCGTGCTCTTGCTGGCGCTGCTCAGTCTCGCCTTCTTCTGGCCGGAGACGACCCATGAGCGTAAAACCAACTGGGTCGGATCACCCGGCCCGACCCAACCGATTGCGTTCTACCACCGCGTCCATGTCAACGAGCTGCACATCCCCTGCGCCTACTGCCACTGGACGGCGGCTACGTCGCGCTACGCCAACTATCCGCCGGTCGAGGTCTGCTGGGGCTGCCATAAGAACATCTCTATCACGCACCCGCAGATCGCCCGCGTGCGTCAGTATTATATCGCCCAGCAGCCGATTCCCTGGGTGCGCGTCAATCAGCAGCCTGGCTATGTCCACTTCGTCCACTCTGCCCATGTCGGCGCAGGCATCGCCTGCGCCACCTGCCACGGAAATGTCGGCAGCATGTATGTCGTGTACCAGCCCATCGAGATGAACATGGGCTGGTGCATCTCGTGCCACCGGCAGTACGAGAAGAAGTTCCAGCCATACCAATCCTCCGTGGACTGCTACACCTGCCACTACTAGACGATTAGCCACCATTAGAACGATTAGAAAAGCTCTTCCCTTATGACTGAGATCAGTCGGCGCAAGTTCATACAGCTCACCGTAGTCGGCAGCGCGGTCGCCGCGTCCGGCTGCGAAGTGCGCCCCTTGAGCCGCTACAGCCCCGGCCTGTACCGGGCGGAGGTCACCGGCCAGTACGGAGGCTATGACAACCGCGTCTACCCCTACCTGAACCAGCCCGACGGGCTGATGGACGGCGTGCCGCAGTATTTTGCCACAGTCTGCCAGATGTGCCCCGCCGGCTGCGGCCTCTTGGTCCGGACGATGGGTGGGCGCGCGCTCAAGATCGAGGGCAACCCTGCCCACCCCGTTAGTCGAGGCGGGTCCTGCGCGCGCGGTCAGGCCGCACTGCAGCACCTTTACAATCCCGACCGCCTGCGCCGCCCTGCCCTGCATGAGAAGCGCGGGTTGACCTTCACACGAGATCGGGACAAGGATGCCAACCCGCCCGACGGGCGCGCGACGATCACCGAAGTCTCGGCTACGCCGACTGATTGGGAGACCGCACTGGGCAGAGTCACCAAGGGCCTGCAAAGCGCCTCGGGCCGCACCGCCATTCTCGCGGACGCACAAGAGTTCGGCCATTCTCCGACCCAGATGCGGCTGATCCGGGAGTTCGCCGGGGCGATGGGCGCGACGGTCTTTACTTACTCCCTGCTGGACGATGCGCCGTGGCGCGCAGCAGCGCAGACCATCTACGGAAAAGACCAGGTTCCTGCCTATCAGCTTGACCAGGCCGATCTAATTGTCTCTTTCGGCGGCGACTTCCTGGAAGCATGGCCTTCGCCGGTCTATTATGGCCGCCTCTTCGGCGAGTTCCGGCAGGGGCCGCGCCGGTCGCAGGGCGGGCACGGGCGCTTTATTTATATCGGTCCGCGCATGAGCATGACAGCGGCCAAAGCGGATCTCTGGCTGCCCTGCAACCCTGGCACGGAGGCGGTACTCGCCTCGGCGATCAGCGCGGCCCTCGGCGGCGCGGGTACTTCCATTGCTCAGGCAGCTTCCGCGTCTGGTCTGACCGAGGCGCAGATACAAGGTGTTGCGGACGAGATGCGCCGTGCCGGGCCGCGTACCGTGGCTGTCCCCGGCAACGGCCTGATGTCGGCCAATGCGACGGCGGCCTTCACAGCAGTGGAGGCGCTGAATACGTTGGTGGGCAGCCAGTGCATCGGGTTTGGGACAGCAGGCATCGCCATCCCTCCCCCCAATTCTGGGGGAGCCAGAGGGGGAGCAGGACTAGGCGGCGTTCAGCATTTAATTCAGGCGATGCAGGCGGGGCAGGTCGGGGCGCTCTTGATATTGGGCCAGCCAAACCCCGTGTTCACCTTGCCGACGGCGACGGGCTTTACGGAGGCGCTGGTGAAGGTGCCGTTTGTCGCCGCGCTGACGCCCTTCGAAGACGAGACGACGGCCCATGCCGATGTCGTCTTGCCGACGCGGTCGTTCCTGGAAGATTGGGGCGACCACGTGCCGCCGGTCATCCCGCCGGGTGTACGTCTGGCGACCTTGCGGCAGCCGATCATTGACCCGCAATTCGTCGGCGGGCATGGACAGGTGCAGGACCACAAGATCTTCCAGCCGTGGATGGATACACGCCCTCTCGGCGGCCTGCTGACCGACCTCGCGGGTCGGATGGGTAAGGCGCTGACGGACGCCGACACACGCGCCGCCGTGCGCCGGACATGGGCGGGCCTCGGGCAGGCGGACCTGGCGGCAGACACGACGGAGAATGATACAGCCTGGGTCGGGGCACTCGCGACCGGCGGGACATGGACGACTGGCGCGGCGACACCGACGACCGGCCGGGCGGCGGCCATGCCATCACCAGCCGTGCCCGCCGCACCCGTCGCCGGCACGTTCGCGCTGCACCTATACCCGAATATTTATAACCACGATGGGCGTCATGCCAATCTGGGCTGGATGCAGGAGAACCCGGACCCGATGACGATGGCGGTCTGGAACTCCTGGGTCGAGATCAATATGGAGGTCGCGCACTCCTTGGGTATTCGGACCGGCGACATCGTGCGGATCAGCAGTGGGAGCGGCAGGTTCATCGAGGTCCCCGCCGTCCCCTACCCCGGCCTCCATCCGCAGGTGGTCGCCATGCCCATCGGGCAGGGGCACGAAGTCTACGGGCGCAACGCGGCGGGGCGCGGGAAGAACCCGCTCGCCATCCTGGACCCGACGGCGGACGCGCAGACGGGCGCACTGGCCTATGGCGCGACGACGGTGACACTGAAGAAGGTCGCGGATGCCAAGGACGGTTATGACCCGCACGGCTCGACATTGGTTCTGGCGCAGGACCGGCCCGGCGGCGGGGAACCGGACGCGGTCAAGAATCTGATCCATACGACTGCAAAAGAGTGGAAGAAGGCCCCCGCCCAGGTCAAAGGCGCCCCGAAGGCCAATGGCTCCATATTCAAGCGCGCGCCCGGCACCGTGGACACCCCCGGCGAGCCGGGGGCGGCCGAGTAGAAGGACAGTAGAAGATGCCGGATGCAAAAGAACTTGCGCTGGAGCGAGACGGCGGCCCGAGCAGCTCGGGCGAAGGCCCCTCGGAGCGCAAAGCTTCCCCCTATATCGTCGAAACGGAGAATGGCCACCAGACCCGTAAGTGGGCGATGGTTATTGACCTAGACCGCTGTACGGGCTGCCATGCCTGCGAGGCCGCCTGCGCCGCCGAGAACAACATCCCAGTCGTCGGCGAGCAGCAAGCCGACCAGGGCCGCCTGCACCAATGGATTCGTGTCGAGCGCTACTGGGAGGGGAAGTACCCCAATATCAAGGCCCGGTTCATGCCGATCCCCTGCCAGCACTGCGATAATGCGCCATGCGAGCCGGTCTGCCCAGTCTATGCGACCTATCACAACCCGGAAGGGTTGAACGCGATGGCCTATAACCGGTGCGTCGGGACGCGCTACTGCGGCAATAACTGCCCCTATGACGTCCGCATGTTTAACTGGTTCGAGCACTCCTGGGACGAGCCTCTGAACCAGCACCTGAACCCGGACGTGACCGTGCGCGAGAAGGGTGTGATGGAGAAGTGTACCTTCTGCATCCAGCGCATCCGCCGGGCCGAGGAAAAGGCGGGGGCGGAAAACCGGGAACTGGAGCCGGACGAGTTCACGACCGCCTGCGCCCAGGCCTGCCCGCCCAAGGCGATCACCTTCGGCAATGTCAAGACCAGGCCGAAGGCGCCGGGCGAGCCGGAATTCGACCCGAAAACAGACTGGAGTGTCGCCAAGTTGTGGAATGACTCGCGCCGGTTCCGGCTGCTTGAGGAACTTGGGACGTCGCCTGCCGTTGTCTACCTGAAGTCCGTGGATGAAGAAAGCGCGGAGGGGGCAGCATAGGCCATGTTCGATAAAGACAACATTCTGAATTCGCCGCGCGGCGTCGCCCAGGATGCGAACGCTTATGAGCCTTTGCGGCTGGTGCTCGAAGACCCGCACAAATCACGCCTGACCAAGCTGAGGATCATAAGCTGGGCCTGCTTCGCCCTGGTCCTGCTGTCCGGAGTCATCATCTACGGGTACGGCTACTTCGGGGGCCATTGGAACGACCCTGGCTTCTGGCATGTCTCGCTGGTCTCGCTGCTGTTCTGGATCGGCTTGACCCAAGGCATGGTGGCCCTGTCGGCGATCCTCCGTCTTACCCATGCCTCGTGGCGCTACCCTTTGAACCGCCTTCTGGACATGGGATCGCTGTTCGGGCTGTGGGGGCCGCTGCTCATCCCCGCCATGTCCCTGGCGCACAGCCGAATCTACGCGCTTGGCGTGTCGGAACACAGAGACAACGTGTGGCGCATCGCAGGTCAGACCGCGTATGGCCCCTACCTGTTCGACAGCCTGACCGTCAGCACCGCCTATCTAGCCGGGTGGGCGCTCCTTTACATCACTGCGCTCCCGGACTTTGCTATGCTGCGTGACCGTGCGCCGGACGGCTCCAAAGAGAAGAAGATCTATGACCGCGTGACGCGGTGGCGCGGCATCAAGTGGGTTGGGGCAGAGCGCCAGTGGCGTGTCCTGCGACGAGCTGAAGGTGTGCTAGTCGTCGGCGTCATCACCTCGTTCGTCGGGTCACAGACCGTGCTCGGCTGGGACTTCCAGCTCGCCGCCGCCCGAGACTGGGACTCCAGCATCTTCGCGCCGATCTACACGCTCGGCTCGATCCTGTGCGCGGTCGCGATGGCCGTGCTGCTGATGACGGTCGCGAACCGCCTTCTGCGCGGGCGTGGGTTCTTCACCGATTTCCAGTACGACAGCCTGGGCAAGTTCATGGTCGGACTGGCCTTGATCTGGACCTACTTTCGCATCTGCGACTTCCTGACGGCCTGGTACGGGCACATCCCGAGCGAGTGGAGACTCCAGGAGAGCCGCACGGTAGCGTTTCCGGTTTTGGTTGGATTGATGGCCCTCGGGTGTTCCGCCGCACCCATCTTCGGCAACCTATTCCCAAGGAACCGAAAGCGGCGCTGGGCACTCTGCACGATCAGCATTCTGGTCCTGGTCGGCATCCTCTGTCAGCGGTATCTGGACACGGTGCCGACATTCGCGCCAAAGTATGGCATGGAGCCGCTGCTGCCGACCGGCCCGGCCGTAATCGTCTTCTTCGGCATCACCGCCATGTTCGTGCTGACGTTTCTGATTGGCGCACGCTACTTCCCGATCATGTCTTGGTGGGGCACAAGCAAGGAACGGACGCGCACGGCAGAGCGGCGTATGGGAAACACGACGGTCACGGTCATGGTGGAAGACCCTCCCTTGTGGGAGAATTAGAAGCCACGAAGAATTAGAAGAGAAAACGTATGGGACTGTTGGAACGTGACATTGACCGCGTTTTAGAAACGCAAAAGCAGGTGCCGCTCCGGGAGACGACCTCGGAGTACTTGCCTGTGCCGCCTGCTGCGCAGGTGAACTCCGACCTGACGCGCGCGGTGCTTCAGACAAACTGGCGCTGGTGGGCCGTTCTTGGCTTCTTCGCGACGGTTTTCGGGATTGCCGTGCTGACATTCGCCTGGCAGATCTATCAGGGCATGGGCGTATGGGGCATGAACCGGCCCATCTATTGGGGCCTGGATATCGCGAACTTCATTTTCTGGGCAGGCGTCGCCCTATCCGGCACGATGATCTCGGCGATCCTGCGCCTGCTCCATGCGGGCTGGCGCCGGTCCCTGACCCGACTGGCTGAGACCCTGACCGTCTGCGCGCTGGCTGTGGCGGGCGTCTTCCCGCTCCTGCACATCGGACGCAACTGGCTGTTCTTCTATTTCATCCCGTTCTCCAATGAGCGTCAGCTTTGGCCGAACTACAAGAGCCCCTTGGTCTGGGATGCCACAGCGATCGGCGTTTATCTGATCACGAGCGTCATCTTCTGGTTCTCGGGCATCGTGCCGGATTTTGCGACCTTGCGCGAACGAACTTTTGGCTGGCGGCGCACCCTTTATACGATCCTCGCCCTGGGCTGGCGCGGGACGGACCGCGAGTGGCGGCGGCTGAAGGTGCTGTTCGGCATCCTGACGGTCATGATCATTCCGGTCTTCGTCTCGCTGCACACCATCGTCGGCTGGGACTTCGGCATGAGCATCGTGCCGGGGTGGCATTCCAACATCTTCGCACCCTACTTTGTCTGCGGCGCCCTGCTGTCCGGGGCCGGGGCGGTCTGCGTCGTCATGTGCCTCCTGCGCTGGGTCTTTCAGCTGGAGCAGTACATCCTGCCGCAGCACTTCGACAATATCGGGAAGATCCTGCTGTTTATCTCGCTGCTTTGGTTCTATTTCTTCGCCGGAGATGTCTGGTCAGACTGGTTCTCGCGCGACCCGGATCACGAGAACTACGTCTACTTTTTGTTCAACGGCTACAAGTGGATGCTGATCCTGCTGCCGGTCTTCGCGATCCTCGTCCCGCTGGTCTCGCTGCTATTCAAGCAGGTGCGCCGCTCACCCTGGGCGATGCTGGCCGTCGGCGTCGGGGTCAACGTCGCCATGTTCACCGAGCGCATCCTGGTCGTCGTGCCGAGTGTCGCGCGGAACCGCTTGACCTGGGGCAACTACACGCCGGCCTGGCCCGACATCGTGATCACAGTCGGCGCCTACGGGCTGTTCGGGTTCTTGTATACACTGCTGACGAAGTTCATCCCCATCGTCTCCATGTGGGAATACCGCGAGGGTGAACATGCCGAGGGCATACAGCGCGTCGGCGGTGCAGACATTCCGGTGACGATGCGTGAGGAGACAATCGGGTAATCATTATGGCGGAAACAACGATCTTAGGTCTCTTTGAAGACATTGACCACGCGGCAGGTGCCTTAAATCGCCTGCGCGGTGAGGGCGGAACCGCCTCGGAGGACCTGATGGTGATGTCCTCGGTGCCGTTCCCCGAAGGCGTTTTGGAGGCCGACAAGTCCCCAATCCGACTGCCACTCATCACAATCATTTTCGCGCTCGTGGGCATTGTGGCGGGAATTCTCCTTGCTGCCGGATCCGCCGAGCTTTATCTGATCCGGGTCGGTGGCAAGCCGATCTCGGCCGTGCCGCCGACCGGCATCATCGCCTATGAGATGATGATGCTGTTCGCGCTAACGGCGGCCTTCTTCGCCGCCCTGTTCGAGATGCGCCTGCCGAACTGGCGTGCGAAGGTCTATGACCCCCGCATCTCGGAGGGACTGATCGGCATCGCCGCCCACTGCGCCGATGATGCCAAGGCTGCGCAGGCAGAGCGCTTCTGCCGCGAGGCGGGTGCGACGGATGTTCGGCATGATGCACGAAGCTTTGAATGAGAAGTGTGAATGAGAAGTGATCTGTTACTAAGCATAGGCGGTTTGGTCTGTGCCCTTGCACTGACCGGCTGCGGCAACCAGATGTACCGCCAGCCGAACTACACGCCGCTGGACGCGCCCCGTGCCGCACCGCCGCAGGAGTCGGTCCCGGCAAGCGATGCCTTGCTGCCCACCGACGCCCGACCCGTAGCCTCGGAAGCGTATGGCGCGCAGGTGAAGCTGCCGGGGGAGAAAGAAGCGCAGTACGTGGGCGGCGTGCGCCTGACGCAGTTCCCGTCGAAGGAGCCGACGCTGCCGCCGCCGAACCTCTCCGATAACGCCCGCTATGAGGCTGCCCCAGCCTCGGTGGATGCTCTGGCAAGTCCACTGCCGAAGGATCCGCGCGTCGTCCGCTCCGGACAGATATTGTTCTATAACCGCTGCGTCCAGTGCCACAACCCTGGCGGCTATGGCTACGGGACGGTCGGGCAGTATCTTGTCCCCCATCCGCCGGACCTTGCCGCCCCTCTGGTGCAGGACATCACGGATGGTGCTATGTTCTGGCATATCACGATGGGGCAGGGCAAGATGCCCGGCTTCCGGCACTGGGCCACGCCCAATGAGCGCTGGGCCTTGGTGGAATATGTCCGCAGCCTCAAGGGCAGCAATGACCGGAAGGACGAGGACAACCCGGCGGCGTGGACGGTGACGCGCGATGCCCCCTACCCCACTTATGGCGTGTCGGGCTACCAGGATGGGCGCAGCGCCTACCCGTTCAAAGTGCTGAACCCACCGACAGGAGACAAGGATAGCCGCGATGTCGTGCATAACCAGGGTTTCGGCCAGCCGCCCCCAGCCCAGACCCGGTGATGATCAGCCGGCGTTTGGCGCGGGTGCCTGACGGCAGCGAATACGAACACAAAAAGCCGCCCCGCGCATCTGCGCGGGGCGGCTTTTCGTGTTCCGCTTCTTAAAGAGCGTTCGAGATGAGATTGGCAATGTTCGCTTTCGAATGCGCCCCAACAAGCTGGCCGACCTGCTCGCCACCCTTGAACAGCAGCAAAGCGGGGATGCTGCTGACACCGTAGCGGGAGGCCACTTCCGGCTCGTCATCCACGTCAACCTTCACGACTTTGGCCTTTCCCTGGTACTCATCGGCGAGTGCGTCCAGCGTCGGCCCGATGGCGCGGCAGGGGGGGCACCAGGGCGCCCAGAAGTCCACCAGGACGGGGATATCGGACTGCAGGACTTCCTTCTCGAAATCGGCCGTCGTGACGGCGCTCGCGTTGCTCATTCGAAACTTCTCCTTGATACTTAAGTTAGGCTACTTAGAAAATGGCTCTAGATATGCTCGGATAGGGCTGCCCCGATGGTCTGCCGCGTGTTCTGGCCGCCGACCAGCTCGCCGACTTTTTGGCCGCCCTTGAAGACGATCAGTGTGGGAATACTCTGCACCCCGTAGCGCCCGGCGATCTCCGGGTTCTCATCTACATTCAGCTTGAAGACCTTTGCGCGGCCCGCATACTCGTCTGCAACGGCATCTACGGCGGGGGCGAGGGCACGGCAGGGGCCGCACCAGACGGCCCAAAAGTCCACTAGGACGGGCGTTTCAGACTCCAAAACCTGCTTGTCAAACTCCGCAGTGGAAACGTTGGGGACTGCGCTCATGCTTTTTTCTCCTTGTGGGCCAGCTCGCGGAAAGCGGCGACCGCATCATGTCTCGCCACTGGAAGTAACACAGAGGGGGCGCCGGTAGTTCCCGGTCACCCATTCCTGTTCCCTTTCACGAGGGACATGAACTCCTGCCGCGTGGCGCGATCCGTGCGGAATACGCCTTTGACATGCGAAGTCACCATGGTGGCGTTCTGCTTCTGGACACCGCGCATCAGCATGCACATGTGCGACCCCTCGATGACCACGGCAACGCCGCGCGGCTGCAAGGCATCCTGGATGGCCTCGGCGATCTGGGTCGTCAGCCGCTCCTGTACCTGCAGCCGACGCGCGAACATGTCCACCAGACGCGGGATCTTAGACAAGCCGACAATCCGCCCATCCGGGATATAGGCGACATTGACCTTACCGAAAAACGGCAAGATATGGTGCTCGCACATTGAGTAGAACTCGATGTCTTTGACGACCACCATGTCATCGTAATCCTCGTGGAAGATCGCATCGTTCAGCAAAGTCTGGACATCCTGCCCATAGCCCTGTGTCAGAAACTTCAGAGCCTCGGCGGCGCGGTGCGGAGTTCGCAGTAAGCCCTCCCGCGTCGGATCCTCGCCGGCGAAGGCGAGGATGTCGCGATAGTGGCTCTCGACCGTCTCCTGACTCGGGCGGGCGGCCTGTCTCTCGTTCCCATTAGTGTGCGCGGCTTCGCGCGGCGGGAGGACTTCAACTGTCTCCAAGGCCCGTTTCTTAGTCCCCATCAGTTGTGTCACGATAAAGGTCTCCCTAAAAGGTCTTCCTGAGCGTCTGCATTCTGTCAGCCGTAACACTCGAAGTAGTTGCGAGCCGTCTCGCGCACCGCCACCCGGTAGAGGCGTGCGCTGCCCAGGTTCTCATTCCCTAGGCGGCGAAAGAGGTTGTCCCAGACCACTTGGGTCAGGTTCTCCGAAGTCGGATTCAAGTCGCGAAAGTCCGCCGTGTCGTGATTCAGATGCTTGTGGTCATAAGGCTTCAGTACCTCCTCATCTACGATCTGGTCCAGCCGGTCGGGGTCCCAAAGGAAGCCGGTGCGTGGGTCGGGGTCGCCTGCAAGGGTTACTTCGACCTCGTAGTTGTGCCCATGCCCATTCGCCCAGTTACATTTGCCGAAGATCTCGGCGTTTTCCTCGTCTGAGAGCATCGCGGAATTCAAGCGGTGCGAGGCAGAAAAGTCGTAGGTGCGCGTGACGGTTAGCATGGCTTCCTCATTGGGGGTTTGGATCGTGGAGAGTTCCACGCGCCGCGTGGGCGTTGCCCAGAGCGTGACGCGGGCCAGGGCACTTTGTGGCGGCAATGCAGGGCGGCAGCGGTCCCAGATCAGCCGGACTAGGTTCTCCAGTGTCGGTGGCATATCTAGGAACGCGGGCACTTCCACATCCAGCAGCTTCCCGTCCAGCGGGCCGACCACATGCGCCTTCAGCACGGTATCCACATCCTTGATGTTGATCACCATACCAGTTTCCGGGGCGACCGTGCCGCCGACGGTCAGCTCGCATAGATAGTTGTGCCCGCGTCCGGTATCACCGGGCGGCGGGCGACGGAAGCCGGCGGAGAAACCAGCCCGCCGCCGCAGATACATTGTCATTTCTTGCGTCCCCCACACCAAAACACCCATGGGGGTCGGGCAGGTTCCCGAGGGCACAGACAAACGCCCCCCCGATGCTCGACTTTGCGAGCAGCAGGGGGCGGGGGAACATTGGGAGTGGCTGGTTTTAGGAGTGGCTAGTTCGCGCAGACGCCGTACCCGTTCACGCCGGTCGAACCTAGCGTCGCGCCGATGGTATTGTTCAAATCTAGGCCGGCTTGCAGGTCTTCGGCCTGCGTGTCGGCGTATTTCTGGTTTGGCGAAAGGCCGTAATACTTGACATGCCCGTCCACGAAGGCGAAGTTGTTGCCACCGCTGTGACGGACCGAGATGTCATCGCCTTTGGCCGTGCCCATGTTGCCGAAGTTGAAGTTGCCGTCGTTCGCGGACCCATTGGGGCCGCCCGCCGTCTCTTCGCAGAACAGCATGATGTTCGAGGGGCTGTCGAAGTTCGCGATGCTCTTGCCGGGATAAAGGCCGGGGTACATCTTGTTGTAGGAGGCCAGGCAGGAGTTCATCTCGTAGGAGTTCCCGCTCCTCTGCCCGGCGCTGTCATCGGGGCAGACGAAAACGCCCGTGCTTTTGATGAACGGATAGAGGCTGCCCTGCGCGACTTGATAGGTGGTCGGGCTATAGGCAGAGTAGTAGAGCCAGCCGCCCGGCGTGTTCACGCCGTTGTTGCCGTAGGTGATGCCCGGCATCATCTCATCGCTGTCCTGAGTGTACTGCGTAACGGCCAGGCCAAGCTGCTTCATATTGCTGGCGCAGGAGATGCGCCGAGCGTTCTCGCGGACCTTCTGAAAGACGGGAAACAGGATCGCCGCGAGAATCGCGATGATAGCGATGACGACGAGCAGCTCGATCAGGGTGAAGCCGCTTTTGTAGGTATTCTGTTTCGCCTGGAGCATGCTTAGTCCTTTTGGTATGAAAAATAAACAGCGCCTGCATCACGACAACACATACGGGGGAAGTTACTAGCCGAATACCAAGAGCCGCCGGGGCTTCCTACTAGCTCGGACGCACCCAGCGGGAGAATGTTCAGAGACACTCCTCAGTGTAGACCCTCTTTTACCATGGGGAGGATGGGGAAGCCATCGGGGTTCGTCGTCCGTGACGCATAAGTCGCGCCCTTATCAGCCATACTTATCGTCGCATGCGTAAACCGCCGCAGCTGTCCGATGGGGATTCGGATCAAGCCGGCTGTTTGGAAGCGGCCCTCGTGGTTGTTGGTGGCAGCGACGGTCGGGGCCGGGTCAGGCGTGATGATAGGCGTCTTCTCGATGAAGGCAGGCGCTGAGAGCACTGGATTGTGTGGGGCCTCAGCGACGACAACATCGGTCTTCTTAGGCTCGGGCTTGACGGCGGGCGCCCTGTGCGTCTCGGCTGAGGGGGCCGCGCCTTTGTTCGTCGCCATCATCTCAGGACGCCGCTTCCGTGGGGCTGACTTCTTGATTATCGCGGGAGAGGACTTGAGCGGCGCCATGATAGGCGCGGCGTCGGCCAGCATCCTGGTATCGCTCTTCGCCTTGACATGTGGCTTCACCGGCTCCGGCACTGCCTGGTCCGGCTGGTTTCGGGCGACCAGATTCGGGTCAACCGGGGCCAGTCTGGGGGTAACAAACGGATGGCGCGTGATGTGC
>JANLUQ010000113.1:0-1896 GCA_031363565.1 Armatimonadota bacterium
ACGGTGTAAAGTTGCGCGCCCTGCTTCGCCGCCACGCGGAAGTGCTCGGGGAAGCGCAGATCGTAGCAGATGAACGGGGTGACGCTGAACCCCTGCCACTCGAACAAAGCGATGTCCGAGCCGCGCCCGTAGTGATGCGTCTCCAAACCATAAGAGAATGGGTGCATCTTGGTATAGCGGGCGGCTTCCTCGCCGTCCGTCCCGAAGAAGACGGCCTCATTCTGGCCCGTTCCGTCCGCCCCGGTCGTCACGATACCGCCCAGCAGGCCGATCTGGTAGAGGGCGGCCTGCGCGGACAGAAACGCCTCAGTCTCGTACACCGAGGTTTCCGTGATCTCAGCGACATCCATGCTGAAGCCGGTTGCCCACATCTCGGGCAGGACGACCAGCGTTCCCGGCGCGGGCGGGTCGGCGGCCAGCAGGGCGGCCAGCTTCGCATGATTGGCTTCTTTGTCTTCCCAGACCGTGTCCAACTGCACCCCGACGACTTCCATCTTAGCCTCCTAAAATCGTCCCCAATCCACGCACCAGCCGGCCAACGCCTTCAAAGGCCGATGCCTGCGGCAAGCCGCCGTAAGAGACGCGCAGGCAGCAGGCATCCATCAGCCCAAAGTCCGTTCCCGGCAGGACAGCGACGCCGTACTCTCTGACCAGCCGCTCGACTACAGTCATCGGGTGCGCGTCCGTATGCAGGTGCAGGAACAGGTAGATCGCCCCTTCGGACGCCGACACGTCGCACAGCCCGCGCAGCGCCTCCAGCTCTCCCAAGAAAACCTCGCGGGTTCGCGCGAGCGCGGCGATCTTCGGGGCGCGGAACGCCGCGCCCGCCGCAAGCGTCCCCAGCGCGGCGAACTGCGAGATGACGGGCGGGCAGATCACGTTCGTCTCCTGCGCCTTCTTGACCGCCTCATTTAGATGGGCGGGGATGACCATGGACCCGATTCGCCAGCTCGCGAAGCCATAGGTCTTCGATAATGTGTGCAGCGTGATCGTATGTCCTTCGCTGCCCGGAATGCTGCCCGGCGAGAAGTGACGGGTGCCGTCGTAGACGAAATACTCATACGCCTCATCGCTGATGTGGTACAGCCCATGCGCCAGGCAGAGTGCGTTCACCGCCCGCAGCGACTCCTCGGAGTAGACGACGCCGGTCGGGTTGTTCGGCGAGACCGTCAGGATCGCCCGTGTGCGCGGCGTAATCGCCGCTTCCAAGGCATCCAGCCGCAGGCGGTACTCGACGACCGTTGGTACCAGGACCGGGCGGCAGTTCGCCATCGTGACCGCCATCTCATGGTTGAAATAGTAGGGAACCGGCAGGATGACCTCGTCGCCCGGATCAGCGATGGCCAGTACGGCATTCAAAAAGCCCATGTTGCTGCCCGCTGTCACTATCACGCGGTTGCCGTCGCCGATCCGAATGCCGTTCTCGACTTCCATCTTCACTTGGAAGGCATCTATCAGCGCGGGGATGCCCGACTCCGACTTGTACTTGTGGTTGTCAGGGTCCTGGAAGAAACGCTCCACCCCTTGCCGCGCCTCGGGCGGCGGCCCATAATGCACCACTCCCTGCCCCAAAGAGATCGTGCCAGGATGGTCCCGGACGAGGGCGTTGACCGTGGGGATATGGGAAGGCGTCACCGCCTTCATCCGGCGGCTTTCGTGAAGTTCGGTCATGTCTTGCTTTGCCTGTCTATTCGACCGCTCCCGCTTCTTGTAACAGCTTGATGATCGCTTCTGTCTGCCTGCTGATCTTGTGCCATGGGCGTTTGTCTATAGTCTCTGGCAACGCCCATTGCATTCAGCCTCCCTCTTGCCACGCCATCAAGATCCGCACCACGCCGTATCAGCAGGTCAACAGTGTCCACGCGGCCGCTCATAATGGCCAAGGCAAGTCCTGTG
>JANLUQ010000119.1:0-18038 GCA_031363565.1 Armatimonadota bacterium
AGGCCGTCCACGTTCTGCGTCAGCAGCGTCACTGCACCGGGCCGTACCCGCTGCAAGGCGGCGACGGCGGTATGGGCTGGGTTTGGGAGTGTGTTCAGGGCGTGCCTCCGTCTCTGGCTGTAAAGCCGCCAGAGGTCGGGCAGGCTGCCGGGCAGGGAGCGCGCCTCCACGGTCCAGGCGATGTCTTCGCGCTCCCATAGCCCGCCCGGCCCGCGATAGGTCGGCAGGCCGGAGCCGACCGAAACGCCCGCCCCCGTCAGGATGACGATGTGATGATATGAGTCCAGGAGCAGTGGCTTGGGAGAATACATAAGGGCTAAGTGTTAGGGAATAGGAAACAGTCGACGGTCTTGATGGTGGCGAGGTCACGCGCAGGCATCTGAACATCGGCATTCGGGTCATGCTGGGCAAACATCACGTCAGTGGCGATGGGGCTATGTCCGCCGATGCCGAGCGCGTGGGTGGCGGTCTCCACCTGGCCCAACGTCAGTTCCGGGACCGTGATGTCCGGCCAGACATAGATCTGTACGGCAGCAGTCTGGAGGACGTTTCCCGCCCCCGATGTTACCGATGTCCTGCCGGTTTTAGACCGGCCCGTTGGATCAGGGATGGTCACGGTCGAGACGGCGATCCGGGCCTGGGTGGTGTCCGTAACCTGGGTAAAGCCCACGACGCCGCTCGTTGGGTTGGGCCAGCGATTGAACCCGGTCAGGATCGGGTCGTTGACGCGCGTCAGGCTGCCGCCGCCCGGCGTGACGGTCACGTCGCTGGCGAAGTAGACCCGCACCGGCAAAGCCGGCCAGTGGTACAGCGTGATGTTCGCTGCATAGTTCGGCGTGAACTGGCTGAGGGTGGGCTGGTGGGAACTGCTTTCACCGCCGCTGCCTGACGAACTCCCGCCGCACCCTGCCAGAAGCCCGCTCATCGTGAGTGCCAAAAGGGTCCTTAGAAATCTCGGCCGCGTCAACACCTCGTCGTTGTAATCACTTGCCATACTGTTACTGTGCCCCCCTGCGCCCCCGAACAAACCGCCGGAACGCGGCCCGCCCGGCGGCTGTTCAATGGGAATATGCAACTAGAATTCGCTAAAGATACATACTGTTCCCACTGTGGGACGGCTTTCCCCGCCGATGCGCCCTGGCCGCACCGCTGCCTCCACTGCGGCAATGCCACCTACCGGAATCCGCTGCCGGTCTCGGTCGTTCTGCTGCCCATAGACGACGGCCTGCTGCTGGTGCGCCGGACACAGAATCCGCAGGCGGGGAAGCTGGCCCTGCCGGGCGGCTATATCGAGGTAGGCGAGACGTGGCAGGGGGCTGGGGCACGCGAGGTGTATGAGGAAACAGGGTTCACAGTCGAGACGGACAGCATCCGTCTGTTTGATACCCGGAGCGCACCCAACGGGACGCTGCTGGTCTTCGGGCTAGCCCCGCCGCAGTCGTCCCAAAACATGCCGGCGTTCGTGCCGTCGAGAGAGACATCGGAAATGAGGGTCGCGCAGGGACCGTTAGATCTGGCGTTTTTGACCCATACGGAAGTTGTCGCGCGTTACTGGAAGGAGACATTTGAAGATGGCAAAACCGACACTCGATGAGAAAGGTGTGGTCGCCGCCTGCCCGCACTGCGGCCAAAAGAACCGCATTCCCTATGCGCGGCTCAGTGAGACCGGTGCCTGCGGCCAGTGCCATGCCGACCTGGCAGCGCCGAACGTGCCGCTGGACATCAACACTATGGCGCAGTGGGATTCTCTCGTAGCCGCCTCGCCGCTGCCGGTCGTCGTAGACTTTTGGGCGCCCTGGTGCGGGCCGTGCCGCATGGTCGCCCCGGAACTGGAAAAGGTCGCCGCCGCCAATGCAGGGCGCTGGCTGGTCATCAAGATCAACACGGAAGCCTTGCCCGACCTGGGAGCGCGCTTCGGCATCCGCTCGATCCCGACGATGGCCGTCTTCGCCGGGGGCCGCGAGCTGGCCCGGACATCCGGCGCGCGCCCCGCCGCCGCTATCGAGACCTGGGTACGCGAGAACACGGCTGTCACAGCGTAACGGCAGGGGCGCGTGGTACACTAGGGGCGGAGGATTATGGAATGGGTGTGATGATGCGCGGTGGGCCACCCGGCTCGAAGAACGGTCAGAAGAACGAGGGCAAAAAGCCGCTGAAGCCGGATACGCTGCGGCGCGTTGCGCGGACCTTCGTGCCCTACAAGGCGACGGTCTCTGCCATCGCCGTCGCCGTTCTCGCCTCGGCGGCTTTGGGGCTGTTCTCCCCGTTCCTGCTGCGGGCGATCATCAACCAGGGCTTGCTGGCCCATGACATGGCGCTGGTCACGCGCGACACCGCCCTGACCCTGGCAGCGACTTTGGGGGCGACCGCCCTGGCCCTCTTGTATGGGTACTGGAGCGTCCAGGTGGGCCAGCGCATCATGCGCGACCTGCGGAACCGCCTGTATGACCACCTCCAGGGCATGGCGCTCAAGTTCTTTGCGGATACCCGGACCGGAGAGATCCAGTCCCGGCTCGCCAATGATGTCGGCGGCGTCCAGTCCGTCCTGAGCGACACGGCGGCCAGCGTCCTGTCCAATGTGACGACGGTTCTGTCTACACTCGTTGCTATGATCATCATGGATTGGAGGCTGACCCTGCTCTCGGTCGGTATCCTGCCCCTATTCGCCCTGCTTGGCCAGAAGGTCGGCGACTACGGGCGTGGCGTGCGTGGAGTCGTGCAGGAAAGCCTCGCGGATCTGAACGCGACCATGCAGGAGACCTTGTCCGTCTCGGGCGTGCTGCTGACCAAGACCAGCGGCCGGCAAGGCCTGACACGGGCCAAGTTCGCCCAGGAGAACGAGACGCTGACCGACGCGCAGATCAAGCAGGCGATGGTCTTCCGGTTCTTCTTCAACCTGATCGGCCTGACGTTCTCGCTGACGCCGGTTCTGGTCTACTGGCTCGCGGCAGACCTGATCGTCGGCCATGGCGACAAGCACCTGACATTGGGCACCATCGTCGCCTTCACCACCTTGCAGGCCCGCCTGTTCTTCCCGCTGACCGGGCTTTTAAACGTCCAGGTGGAGGTCACCAGCGCCCTGGCCCTCTTCGACCGCATCTTCGAGTATCTGGATCTCAAACAAGACATCACGGACGCCCCTGATGCCCTCGCTCTGGCCCCGACCCAGATGCGCGGCGCGGTCGCCTTCGAGCGCGTCTCGTTCCGCTACGATGAGTCTCAGCCCGCACCTACCTTGAATGATATCACGTTCGAAGCCGCTCCGGGCCAGCTTGTCGCCCTGGTCGGCCAGTCGGGGGCGGGTAAGACGACGCTCACTTACCTCATCCCCCGCCTGTACGATGCCGATAGTGGCCGCGTAACCATTGACGGCAACGACGTGAAACACATCAAACTCGAGTCGCTGGGCCAGGCCATCGCCGTCGTCACCCAGGAGACTTACCTCGTCCATGACACTATCAAGGCCAACCTGCGCTACGGCAGTCCGGACGCTTCCGACGCCGAGCTGATCGCCGCCGCCCAGGCCGCCGCCATCCACGACCATATTGCAAGCCTGCCCGGCGGCTATGACACCATCGTCGGCGAGCGCGGCTACAAGCTGTCCGGCGGCGAGAAGCAGCGCATCGCCATCGCGCGGGCCATCCTGAAGAACCCGCGCATCCTGATTTTGGACGAGGCTACGTCTGCCCTCGATACCCACTCCGAGCGGCTGATTCAGGCTGCCCTGGTCCCCCTGATGGCGGGCCGGACGACCTTCGCCATCGCCCACCGGCTCTCCACCATCCTCGCCGCCGACCTGATTTTAGTCATGGAAGATGGCTGCATCGTCGAGCGCGGCACCCACACTGCCCTGCTGCGGGCAAACGGCCCTTACGCCCGGCTGTACGCCGCCCAGTTTCAGGACGGCGACGCGCGGCAGGCAGAGGCGCTTGTGGGCGCTGTGTAAGGGCATAAATCATGCACCTATTTCGCGAACACCACGTTCGCCACCGTCCGTGCGCCCTCGTTGGACAGCACGAATCTGCCCTGCAAGTCGCCCCGCACCAGCGATTCGACGATCTGGAGGCCGAGCGAGTCGGTCTTCTTGATATCGAATCCCTCAGGCAGCGGCGTCCCGTCGTTCGTTACGGTCAAGGTCAGTGTCTTCGGCTCCTCGGCCAGGGTGATGCGGATCTCGCCGTTGTCCATGCCCGGTCCGAAGCCGTGTTCGACGGCGTTCTGCACCAGCTCGTTCAGGATCAGGGCGACTGAGGTGGCCTGGGCGGAGGGCAGCAGGATGTCCGGCCCCTCGATGTTCATAGCGATATGCTTGCCGGGCGCGAGGATGCCCTGCGCGGTGGCCTGGAGGATCTGCTCGGCGACCTTCTTGACGCTGATGATGTCTAGGTCTTCACGCGCCAGAAGTTCATGGACGGAGGCGATGGCGAGGATGCGGTTCAGGGACTCGGTCAGCACCTGCTCGACGCTGCGGCCCCCCGCATAGTGCATCTGGAGGCGCAGCAGGGAGGCTACCTGCTGCAAGTTGTTCTTGACCCGGTGGTGCATCTCCTGGATGATCGCCGACTTGACCATCAGCTTGGCGTGCTCGATGGCGATGGCGGCGTGGGCGCCCAGGGCCGAGAGGACCGATATTTCGTCGTCCGTGAAGCGGTGCGGCTTCTCGGTGTAGCAGTTCAGGACGCCGACTTTCTTGTTCTTGACCAGCAGCGGGATGGAGGCTAGGGACGACAGCCCCTCGCGCCGGGCGAAGTCAGGGGTCGCGTACTCGGTCGAGTTCTTCAGGTCGTAGACGGTGATCGGCTGACCGGTCGCTAGAGCGCGGCCCGCGACGCTCTCGCCCAGCTTGACGTTTGCCTTCTTCGCGTACTCGCGGCTCTTGCTCTGGGTCGCCTTGATGACCAGCTCCTGCTTGTCCTCGTCGAGGAGCATCAGGGAGCAAATCTTGAAGGAGAGCGTGTCCGCCGTGGCGGCGACGATGAGCTGCAATATCTCTTCTAAATAAAGGTCGCTGGTGATCGTCTTGCTGACCTCGGAAAGCGTCGAAAGCTGCGAGGCCCGCTTTTCCAGCTTGCGGTACTGCCGCGAGTTCTCCACCGCACCAGAGATCTGAGAAGCGATGGACTGGAGTAGCCGCACCTGCGTCTGCGTGTACTGGTGCGCCTTCTCGGTGCGGACATTGATGACGCCTAGCACTTCGCCCCGGTAAATCAAGGGAACGCTCAGGATGCTCTGGTATTTGTCTTCCTGAAGCTCCGGGACGAACTTAAAGCGGGCGTCATGGTGGGCATCATGCCCCAGCATCACCGGCTCCTTGTGCTGGGCGACCCAGCCGGTCAAGCCTTCGCCGACCTTGAGGCGCAGCTTACCGATGACCTCGCCCGAGCCGTCTGTCACGGCCCGCAGCACCAAGATGTCATGGGCATCGTTGAAGAGGTAGACCTGCGACGAGTCCGTGCCGGTCACCTGCACGGCGACCCCGGCGACGGCCTTCAGCATCTCTTCCAGGTCGAACAGCGACCCCATCGCCTCGCCGATGCGCCGCAGCGCCTCGCCCTCGGCATTGCGCTCGTCGTGCGCGCGCTCCATCGCCTGGATGCGGCCCTGCGCCACCTTCAGCTCCGCTGTCCGGGCTTCCAGTGCGTGGTGCAGCCGCGAAGACTGGACTTCATGGGAGCGCAGGGCCAGCGTGTGGCGCTTGAGGAACAGCGCGCGCCGCCCGAACCCAATCCGGGGCGGGATGTTGTTCTGGTTTTTGTTGTGTTTCATGAGGGAGTGTCACTTTTTCTATGAAGCGGCCCAGGGCGCCGAAGACGGCCCGGCCCTCGATCCGGAAATAGTCCGCGTGTCCGGCCCGCGTGACCGCGAGGCGAGTCACCGGCCCCCCGCTCGCGGCGGCTAGCCGCTCGGACATCCAGAACGGGATGAGGCGGTCGGCGCGGCTGTGGACGATAAGAACAGGGCAGGTCACGCGCGGCATCTTTTGTTCGCTGGCGAACGGATACCGGAGCAGCAGGCGCAGCAAAAAAGTCGGGTAGATCGGATATTCCTGGTGCGCCTCGTCCGCCAGGCTCGTGTAGGCCGCGAACAGGGCCAGCCCGGCGATAGGCTGATGCGCGGTCGTCTCACGCGCCGCCAGGTCCACGGCGACGCCCGAACCGAGCGAGAAGCCCGCGATGACGATGCTCTTCTGGTCCACATCAGGCCGCGCGCGCAGAAAGTGATAGGCGGCTTCCGCCGTCGCATAACAGTTCTTTTCGGACTCCTGACCGCCGCTCTGGCCGAAGCCGACGTAATCCAGCATCAGGACGTTTACATCCAGCCGGCGGAATGAGTCGAACCATAGATGGCTGTCGGCAAGGGAGCCGGCCTTTCCGTAGAAGAACAGCAGGGTGGGGCGGCGGGCCGCGTCCGGTGTGCCATCCGCCCTCAGCGCGCGCCCGAAATAGGCCGTCACCCGGTCCCCCGCCGCCGTTTTAAGCAGGACCCGGCGCGCGCCGGGACGCAGGGCGATTTTGTCTGCCGCACCCCACTTGCGCGAGTAGGAAGCATTGAAGACGAGCTGCCGCTGGAACGCGGCTAGCCCGGCCAGCGGTGCCAGGTAGAGGACCGCCCCAATGAGAAGAAGCCGCCTGACAGTCCTGGGGAGGACCATCCGGCGGCCTTGTCGGGTGGCGGGCGTTTCAATCATTGGGGAACCGCGAAGTCCCTCAGACATTATGGGCGATGATGATGGCTTCGGCGATCTCGCGCATGGACTTGCGCGTATTCATGCTCTGGATCTGGATGCGCCGGAACGCCTCCTGCTCTTTCAGCCCGTATTGGTCCATCAGGATTCCCTTGGCCCGGTCCACGGCCTTGCGGGTGTCCAGCTTGTTCTCTAGGTCCGAGACCTCGTTCTCCAGCTCCACGAACTCCTCGTAGCGCGAGATCGCGATCTCCATGGCGGGCAGCAGGTCCGCCTCTTTGAAGGGCTTGACAAGGTAGGCGAAGACGCCTGCGTCCTTGGCCCGATCGACCAGGTCCTTCTGGGAGTAGGCCGTCAGCAGCAGGACGGGTGCGATGCCCTCGGTCGTGATGACCTTGGCACCGTCAATACCGTCGAGTTCGGGCATCTTGATGTCCAGGATCACGATATCCGGCTTCATCTCGCGCGCCACCTCGATTGCCTTGGCCCCGTCACCCGCCTCACCGACGACCTGATGGCCCATGTTCTCCAGCGTCTTCCGCAGGTCCAGCCGGATGATCGGCTCGTCGTCGGCGATCACGATTCGTAGTGATTCCATAGTGAAAGTCTCCGTCCTTTTTCCGCCGCTTGTTGCAAGGTTTATCATCGGAAAGGGCCGCCTGTGACGTTGCGACCCTCCCTGTTTTCTGCTATAATACTTTGTTTACTCCCTATCATAGCAAATTCCGTGCCCAAAAAGCAAGGGCGGGCCTTCTGGGTGTGGCGGGAACGTTCGCTATAGCCCCTCTCTGTATGCCAAGTCCGTGATGGAAGTCTCTGCCGACACACGCTCCGACTGGCGGCGTTGCATGGAGATGGTGAACTATGACAAAAAAACCAGAATACTCGATCACGGATTTGGGAGTAGTGCCAGGCTTTGATGAAAGCAGGGCGATCACTTTGAGTGACAATGGGCAAGTCGTAGGCACCTTACATTCGGGAGACATAGATTTCAAGCCCTACGGTTTTCTATGGCAGGAAGGGAGGATGAGTACTTTAAGGGATATTATTCCTAACGACATCAACGACAAAGGGCAAATTGTTGGACCAAGTCGTAAAAACTTCTTGGAATTCATCGCTCATGCTGGCAAACCGAGAGATTCTCCTCGCCATAGCACTTTCCATTGGACGCACGCCATAAATGAGGCTGGTCAAGCTGTAGGCTACAGCCAGTTCATTAATCGAAATGTTCCCTCGAAGTCGAAACGCAGCCCCTTTATTCTGGAGAACGGCGAACGGCGTTTTCTGCCAATTCCTGAGAATTACCACGCTGGGGAGGCGAAGGGAATCAACAGTCAGGGGACGATCGTTGGCAATGTCTGGCTGCGAAACGCGAGTGATAAACACGCCGTCGTCTGGCAGGATGACGCGGTGCGGTTTCTGGATGAGCCAAAGGATTTCCCCACTGCTGAGGCAGAAGCCGTCAACGATTCAGAGCAGATTCTTGTCCGCGCTGTTCGCTCCAACATGACCGAACTCTTGGAACAGGCCGCCGGAAACGGGAACCTGGATGAGTGGGCCGAAAACGTGTCGAAAATACCAAAAGATGCCTGGGAGTCCAAGCAGCAGTCCTATCTATGGCATAGGGGGCAGTGGCAGCCGATAGACGGATCTGCCTTAGCCCTCAACAATCAAGGGCAAGTTGTCGGCTGGAGCGGTGGACTATCGCCTTATGCTTTTCTATGGCAAAATGGCAAACAGATTGATCTTAATCAGTGGCTACCGTCCAACTCCGTCTGGCATCTGGAGAGGGCGAATGATATAAACAATCATGGGCAAATCGTCGGATATGGAAAGCATCACAGCAAAGATCGTGCCTTCCTCCTTACGCCAATAACATAATGCGTTTTCATTTTCCACTGGCACTCGGAATGGCTTTCACCTACTTTGCCGGAGCCGCCTCCGCCCATACCCCGCCGCGCTACACCGTCACCGACCTCGGCTCGCTGGGTGGGGTGGAGTGCGCGGCGACGGCCCTGAACGACAAGGGCCAGGTCGTCGGTGGGGCGGACACGGCGCGGCACGGGAAGGGGCCGGAAAACGTCACCAACGTCTTCGTCTGGCAGGGCGGACGGATGCGGGCGGTGCCCGGCCTGGACGGCAGCCATGCCTATGTTGACGCAGTCAACCGGGCAGGGCAGATGACCGGGGCGTACAGCGCGGACCCGCTCAAGGCAAAGTTCGCATCGGCTCTGTTCAGTCCCAGCGGCAAAGTGCGACTGCTCGGCGGCTTCCCCGCGACCCAGCATGGTTACTCACTCTCGAAGGCAGACGGCGTCAACGCCAAGGGCCAGGTCGTCGGCATCTCTAACAATCAGGCATTCTTCTGGAGCCAGGGGCGTCTGAGGAAGCTCACACCTCCCGCCGGCTATCAGGCGTCGGAGGCGTGGTCCATCAACGACAAGGGGCAGGTGGCGGGCAAGGCCGACCGGGCCGTGGGGAAGGCTGTCCGCACCCACGCCCTGTTCTGGGAGAGCGGCGGCAGGGTCACGGACATGGGCGTCCTGCCCGGCTACGCCGACAGCGTGGGGAAGGCGATCAATAACAAGGGCCAGGTGGTGGGCTGGGTAGGCGTGACGCAGGGAACGCCGGGACGGCGAATCACGTTCCACTACCAGGCATTCCTGTGGCAGAATGGCCGGATGCGCGGGCTGGGGTCCATTCCTCGCATTCCCGATTCCAAGGCCGCCGCCCTCAACGACAAGGGGCAGGTGGTGGGCAACGCCTACTTCAAGACCGATGAGGCCGCCCTGCTCTGGCAGAGCGGCAAAGTATACGAGCTAAATACCCTAGTTCCGCCGCACTCGGGCTGGAAACTGCAAAACGCGCTCGGCATCAACGCCAAAGGCCAGATCATCGGCAATGGCATCCACAACGGCATTCGCCGGGGGTTCTTGCTGAACCCGCGCCCATAAGGACACGCTTTGGAAAAATTCGCTTTCATCATTCACCCGTTCGATGTCCGGCGTGATGTAGCAAAGAAGGGCGGCATCTACAGCGCCGCCAAGTACCTCCCCGAGCCGGCAGTGGAGTGGGGGATCAAGTTCAAGTCGCCGATGGTCATGTCCCACATCACCGGCATCCAGTCGCCGACGGGGGCCGAGGCTGAGGGCTGGTTCATCGGCTGCCCATTGACCCCCAAGCAGATGCTCACTCTGCCCCAGGAGTTCGTCTACAAGCGCCTGGTCCAGTGCGGCAAGCTGGCCGAGTCCCTGGGCGCGGGCATCATTGGCCTGGGCGCCTTCACCTCCATCGTCGGCGACGGTGGCGTCACCATCGCGAAGCATCTTGACATCGCCGTGACGACTGGTAACTCGTACACGACGGCGACGGCAGTGGAGGGCGGCCTGGATGCCGCACGACGCATGGGGATCAACGTCGAGCGCGCCAAAGTCGCCGTGGTCGGCGCGACCGGTTCCATCGGCAAGACCTGTGCCCAGATGCTGGCCCCGCAGTGCGCCGAGATCGCCCTAATCGGGCGCGACCTGACCCGGTTAGAGGCAGTCAGCGACGAGCTGACCGGCGCATGTGTCCGGCTGTATGACGACGTGCATCTGGGCCTGCGCGATGCCGACCTGATCCTGACCGTCACGAGCGCCCGCGACGCTGTGATCGAGCCGGAGGACCTGAAGCCCGGCAGCGTGGTCTGCGATGTGGCCCGCCCCCGCGACGTTTCGGCCCGTGTGGTGAAGGAGCGCGACGATGTGCTGGTCATCGAGGGCGGCGTCGTCGCCGTCCCCGGCCCGGACGCCGATTTTCACTTCCAGTTCGGCTTCCCGCCTAAGACCGCCTACGCCTGCATGTCCGAGACGATTATGCTGGCCCTCGACGGCCGCTACGAGTCGTTTACACTGGGAAAAGACGTCTCCATTGCCCAGGCCGAAGAGACCACCCGCCTGGCACAAAAGCATGGCTTCCGGCTGGCCGGCTACCGCAGCTTCGAGAAAGAAGTCACCGCGGAGACTATCGAGCGGACCCGGCGGCGGGCGCAGGAGAAGCGGAAGTAGGACCTATCCCCGCCGCTCGCGGTGGGGGTAGATCTCACTCCCCTGCCATGATGACCGCAATCGGCATCATCCGCGCCAGCGGCGTCACCAGCCCCGCCTCCACCTGAATCCGCAGGACCCGCTCGATGTCTTTATAAGCGGGTGGCGCTTCCTCCGCCGTCAAACCCTCCACCAAAATGTCTAGATGCGCGAGGCGGCGGCGGACTTCCCCCAGGCTGATCTCGTCCCGAACAGACGCCCGGCTGCCGACGCGGCCTGCGCCGTGGGAGGCGGAATACAGAGATTCGGGTACGCCCTCGCCGCGCACGATGTAGGACGCGCTCCCCATGCTGCCGGGGATGACGCCCAGAACGTCCTTCTCGGCGGGCGTCGCGCCTTTGCGGTGGATGACCCGGTCCGCCCCATCCCGCCAGGCGAAATTGTGGTGATTCTGGACTCCCGCCATCGGCGTCAGGCCGGAGCGGCGGGCGAACGCCTCGTGGATGACCTCGTGATTGGCCTGCGCGAAGTCCCCTGCCAGCTCCATCGCCGCCCAATACTCCCGCCCGGCGTCCCCGTCCAGACTCAGCCACTCGTACATCTTCGGGACACGTGCTGTCTGGGCGGTTTCCAGCGCAGCAAGCCGCATATAGTGATTCGCGATGGCATAGCCGACCCCGCGCGAGCCGCTGTGCGTCAGCATCCCGCCGAACGACTTAGGGAGGCCGCTGCCCGCGTCCAAGCGCTCCCCGACGACTAGCTCGGCGAAGTGATTGCCGCTGCCGCTCGTTCCGAGCTGTCGCCGCGCTTTGTCCCGAAGCCCGCGTGTTTGACCTGTGAGCTGCCAGCGCTCTTTGTCCAGGACCGCATGGTCGGCGGGCCGATCATTATCTGCGCCCACGCCGAAGGTCGTCACGGCTTGCAGGTCCCGGAACAGTGCCTCGCGCTGCTCCCTAAACTCGCCCGGCGGAACGGCAAATAGGCTCAGGTGCATCCGGCAGCCGATGTCCACGCCGACCATGGTGGGCGAGACGGCCCGGTGGGCGGCGAAGACCCCGCCGATGGGCAGGGCGTAACCAACATGGGCGTCCGGCATCAAGGCCCCCGCGAGAGCGATAGGCAGCCGCAGGGCGAGTTCCAATTGGCTGGCGGCGGCTCGACTGATGTCCTCGCCGATCTCGCCGTAGACGTGGAACGGCGCTGGGGTATCGCGCAGGGTTCGGACCGGCCCTGCGCGTCCGTACTCCGACTCGAGGGCCGCCAATATCTCCGGCTCGGCCACCCCCGCCTTCTTCAATGCCGCGGCCTGACGCGACATCTGCGTCCATCTCTTGTCGCCCTTCCAGGGGCGCAGTAGCGTGTTGACTTTCATGTCCGCTTTATCGCCAGGGTGGGCGGTTTTGCAAAAGAAAAGCCCCCGCCCATTATGGGCGGGGGCTTCGGCGTCGCCGTGGCTACGGGGTGACTTGGCTGATGAAGGTGCCCCAGTTCGCGTATGTACCGCGTGGGTTGTTCCCATTGTTGATGCCGGTATTCGTCGGGATGTACTGGGCCGCAAGCCAGATCGTGCCCTGCTCGTCGGAGTAGGCGACCTGGTAGTCGCCCCAGCGCGCGACCCCGTTGCCTCCAATGATGGACGGGTAGCCGGTGAAGCCATCATCCGGCAGCGCGCCGGCGGCGGCGAGGTGGATGACGCTGTCGCCCTCGTTGAGCGAGACATAGGCCGCACTCGGGAAGTAGTCCGGGCCGGACAGCGTGAAGGTCATCACGACGTCACCCATGCTGTTGACGCCGAGGGACGGGTAGAACACGTCGTCTTTGGCCAGGCCGACATAGCTCTGCTTGGGGACCGTGGCGGTCACGGCGCCCGCGGCGGAGACGGTCGGCTTGATCTCAAAGTAGGCGATACCGGCGCGCGCGGGGCCATCGGTGAGAAAGACCGTGGTCAAGGCCGAGTAAAGCCTGCCGTTGGCATAGGTGAGCTGGAATATGCGGTCATCGTCTGTGTTGAGTTTCTCGATGGGGTCCGCGTCATTCAAAAAGTCGCGCAGCGGCGTCGGCCCTGCTTTCTGGGTGGCCGCGGGCGGCATCCCGTAAGCCTCGGTACTGATGACGCTGTAGCTCAGGCCCAGGTTGGGCGATGAGGTGTTCAGTGAGCTTGTATTCGTGAGTGCCCAAACCGTCAGCCGGTTGTCCAAGGTGCCATTCGGATCGAGTGAACTGAGCAGGAACTCCGTGCCGCCGGCCGCCCTGGCGGACAAGCCGCCGGGGGGCGTCGTGGAAGGGGCCAGCCCGAACACCGAGTCAACCGGGGCCGTACCGCCGATCGCGGGCGGGATCAGGAAGCCATTGAGGGGGAAGGCACCGCCGGCTTCGAGCGCCACCTTTGGGAGCGCCAGGATCGCGACGCCCTGATAGCCGCCGGTCCCGCCGATCTCGAACGTGTTGCTGCTCAGGTAAATCCCGGTCTTGTCTGCGCCGATGTAGGTGTAGTCGGGGATTACGGGAACGCCGGCGACGTCATTGTTGGTCGTATTAAGGTGGTACAGGTAATATGCACCGGTCGGGTCGGACGTCTGGCTGACGGCCAGGTTGATGAAGCTGTCCGGCAACGGGGCGCCGGTGAACGGGTCCACGACGTAGCCCCACTCCTCCAGGAAAAACCGCTTTGTGGGCGCGTCGTAGTAGCCGCGGATGTCGCTGAGCTGGGTGCCTATGGCACCAGTCGCTTGGACGAACTCGGGTGAGGCTCCGAAGAACTGGTTGGTGGGGATCGTCGGGGTGATCTGGTTCCCCTTCGTGTCATAAACGGCGAGGGCGTTGTTGACCATCTCCACGACGTAGCCGTTGCCGACCGCCATGCCAAGGTCCGGCGGCTCCAGGGTGAACTGGCTGTTGGCGTAGTTGCCGGTCCCGGCCGTGAACTGGTCGTAATTGGTCAGGCCGTCGAAGCCGGACCAGTTGCTGCCCGCCCCGACCACCTTACCGCCCTTGCCGGACGGGAAGCCGGCGGTGACCAGGGGCGAGGCGAAGAGGGAACCCGCCACGCCGCCGCCGATCTTCGCCCTCGGCATGATGGGCTTGCCGTAGAAGGGAGTGGCCTTAGGCGGCAAAGCAAACAGAGCGCTGCCGCCCTGGACCGACAGGCTGTTTGGCCGGACGCTCGATTTGAAGCCGGGCGGCAGTTTCGGGCCGCTCTTAGGACCGCCCACCATGTAGGTCACCGCCACGGGCTTCACCAGCGTCGGTTTCAGCTTCTGGATGGTGGGGGTGGCCGCATGAGCCGCCAGCGGTAGAAGCGCTCCCAGGGCGCACGCCGCACCTAGTTGCTTCCAAATCATGTTCGTCATTCTGTTTCCTCAGTCTACCAGTGATGTGTGCAGAGAACAAAAGCCAGCGGCGTGGGGTACAAACTCTCCCAAGGAGAAACGGGCGGCTTTGGCGGTCGTGACGCCGCAGTCACTATACTATGGTGGCGCGGACTTTGTCAAGCAAATTTATGGGACTTTTTCCCTTGGCGCGGGAGCGCCGGCAGAGCGCGGCGAGCAGGGCCAATCCCACCCCCAACGACGCCGCCGAGGCGGCCTCAGGGACGGCGGGCGGGGTAGGGGCGAAGGAGAGGTCGTCAAGCGTCAGCACCGCCGCGCCGTTCTGGAAGACGAGCTGCGTGATGCCGGTGTCCGCGAAGGAGAAGAGGTTACTGGAGCCGGGGTCGCTGGGCAGCGTGAAGGTGTTCTTGAGGCCCCCGAGCGTCATGTCAGTGACGGTGACATCCGCCCCGGCCGCGACCGTGTAGTAGAACGACACGTCGGAGACTGGGGCGGTGAAGGTCAGCTGGGATGTCTTGCCGGAGAAGTACCCAGCAACGGCCGTGCCGGAGTGGGCCGGGAAAATGGAGGCGTTATATGGCAGGGTGCCGAGGGCCGAGTCCAGCACCTGCATGTTGCCGAATGCCACCCCGCCGTAGAAGGCGCCCAGGTTTTGTTTGCCGCCGCCATTGTGGATGTATTGGATGGGCGCATTCTCAAACGTCAGCGTCTCCTGGGCCTGTGCCGCGCAGATCGGCAGCAGGAAAGAGGCGAGGGCTAGTGAGGTATGAAGAGCGGGGAGTAAAGGCATTCGTGGGGCGGCGTTCGTTCTGATTCGCATGGCGGCCTCTTTCTTGAAGCAGGGGAAAGGATGGTGAGCGTCAGGGCCGGCACTGGCACTGGGAAGATCAGCGTGAGTATGGCAGCGTATCGGGACGCACTAGTGTAGCATATCTTATGAAATAGTGCAATCAGCTGTTACGAAATGATGAACCGGTGGGAAATTGGGTTCTGTGTCGGCTTTTAGCACTCTCTTGACACGAGTGCTAAAACGGAGTATACTCATGCACGGAAGTTTTCCACGAGACACCCATAGTCAGACACCCATTGAAGGAGGTCAAACCCATGTTGAAACCGTTGGGCGACCGCATCGTCGTCAAGGCCCTGGAGGCCGAATCCCAGTCGAGCGGCGGGATCTTCCTGCCGGACACCGCCAAAGAAAAGCCTCAGCAGGGCGAAGTCCTGGCCGTCGGGCCGGGTAAGATGCTGGACACCGGCAAGATCAGCGCCGTGGACGTACAGGTCGGCGACAAGATCGTCTACTCGAAGTACGGCGGGACCGAGATCAAGGTCGGCGGCGAGGACGTCATCATCCTGCGTGCCGATGACGTGCTCGGCATTCTGAACAGCTAGTTTTAAAAGCGAACGAGGAGAAATACACACAATGGCAGCCAAAGAATTGCTGTTCGACGAGGCCGCGCGTCGCGCGCTGGAGCGCGGCGTCAACACGCTGGCCGATGCGGTCAAGGTGACCCTGGGACCACGCGGCCGCTACGTCGTTCTGGAGAAGAAGTTCGGCTCCCCGTCCCTTGTGGACGATGGCGTAACCATCGCCAAGGAGATCGAGGTCGAGAACAAGTTCGAGAACATGGGCGCGCAGCTCGTCCGCGAAGTGGCCTCGAAGACCAACGACGTGGCCGGTGACGGCACCACGACCGCGACCGTGCTGGCTCAGGCCATCGTCCGTGAGGGCCTGAAGAACGTCGCCGCCGGTTCCAACCCGCTCGCCCTCAAGCGCGGCATTGACAAGGCCGTCGAAGTCGCTGTGGCCGAGATCAAGAACCTCGCAGTTCAGATCCAGGGCAAGGAGGCGATCACGCAGGTCGCCACTAACTCCGCCAAGAACACTTTGATCGGCGACCTGATTGCTGATGCCATGGACAAGGTCGGCAAGGACGGCGTCATCACCGTCGAGGAGAGCAAGGGCACGACCACCTCGCTCGAACTCGTCGAGGGAATGCAGTTCGACAAGGGCTACATCTCGCCCTACTTCGTCACCGACGCTGAGCGGCTTGAGGCTGTGCTGGACGATCCGTACATCCTGCTGTTCGAGAAGAAGATCTCGAGTGTCCAGGACTTCCTGCCCGTGCTTGAAAGCGTCGTCCGCAGCGGCCGGCCCCTGCTGATCATCGCCGAGGACGTGGATGGCGAGGCATTGGCCACCCTGGTCGTGAATAAGCTGCGCGGCACCTTCACTGTGGTCGCCGTCAAGGCCCCCGGCTTCGGCGACCGCCGCAAGGCCATGATGGAGGACCTCGCGGTCCTGACCGACGGCAAGTTCGTCACCGAAGACCTGGGCATCCAGCTCAAGAACGTGGACGAGACCTACCTCGGGTCGGCCAAGCGCGTCACCATCACCAAGGACGAGACCACCATCGTCGAAGGTAAGGGCAGCGCCGCTTCGATCCAGGGCCGCATCGCCCAGATCAAGGCACAGGTCGAGAAGTCCGATTCCGACTATGACCGCGAGAAGCTTCAGGAGCGGCTTGCCAAGCTCTCCGGCGGCGTCGCCGTCATCCAGGTCGGCGCGGCCACCGAGACCGAGCTGAAGGAAAAGAAGCACCGCATCGAGGACGCCCTTTCGGCGACCCGCGCGGCCGTCGAAGAGGGCATCGTGCCCGGCGGCGGCACCACGCTCATCAAGATCATCACCGCCCTCGACAGCCTCAAGCTGGTGGGCGATGAGCAGGTTGGCGTCAACATCATCCGGCGCGCTCTGGAAGAGCCAGCCCGCCAGATCGCAAACAACGCCGGTGTCGAAGGCTCGGTCATCGTCGAGAAGATCAAGCAGACCGGCCAGGGTTACAATGCCGCGACCGGCGAGTTCGGCGACCTGGTTGCCCAGGGCATCGTGGACCCGGCGAAGGTCACCCGCTCTGCCTTGCAGAACGCGGCCTCCATTGCGGGCCTGATCCTCTCCACCGAGGCCCTCGTGGCCGAGCGCCCCGAGAAGGCCTCGCCCGCCCCCGGCGGCGGTGGCGGCGGCATGGGCGGCGGGATGCCCGGCATGGGCGGCATGGGCGGCTTCTAAGCTACTCGTTACCGCTTGTAACTACGGCAGAAAGCCGGAGGCCATTTGGCCTCCGGCTTTTCTGTTTGCCTGTGCTACAATGGTGTATGCTCACCCAACAAGAGGCAACGCAGGCGATCGCTGCTGTCGCAATAGTGACAGTTCGCCTCTGGAACACCAGTGAAGAGCCTTTCCATCTCCGCTTCCCAGACGCCGATGAACTTGACATCAGCTACATCACTTGGCTCAAAAAGGATGGGGACGGTGCCTCTCTCCCAGAGTCATGGTGCTACATAGACGCTTTTTTAGATTCAGCCCGACATGGATTTAAAGACTTAGACGGTATCCCCTGGCCGGAAGCTGTTGCTCTTATGGAAGTGGTCGCGGAGCGGTTAGCAGAAGGGCAACCGATAGATGATGTGCGCGTACTGCGTTATGCCCCCTCACAAAGATATGGGAGCAATCCAATAGGCGCTTTGTCGCGCCTGTTCAAGCCGAAGTGAGATCGTGTGGTGAGAACGGTGCGTAGGAGGAAGCCTTGAAACTATTTGATGTGGTCACGTTGACCGAAGACCTACCGCCGCATAAGCTCGTGCGCGGACAAGTAGGGACAATCGTCGAGCAATATTCGCCTGATGCATTTGAGGTGGAGTTTGTAGACAACAGCGGCCGCACCTATGCGCTTGTCACACTAAAGAGCAGGCAGCTTTTGGTACTGCAATACGAACCGGCGCAAGCCGCGTGAACAACAACAATGGAGAAGCCGGAGGCCGCTTGGCCTCCGGCTTCTCCGTTCGTCAGGGTTATATCGCAGGGGAGAAACGATCTGATGCAAGAATTAAGTGCTGGCCCAAGGTTAATAATCGTGTGCGGTCTTTCCGGCGCAGGTAAAACGACCCACGCCAACATGCTGGAAGAAAAGCTTGCCGCAATCCGGTTCTGCCCTGATG
>JANLUQ010000130.1:0-1918 GCA_031363565.1 Armatimonadota bacterium
GGGGGCGGCCCTGCTCGCCGCCGTCGGCACAGGGGCGTACCCCTCGGTGGCCGAGGCCTGCCGCACTGCCATACAGACCGTCGCGCAGACCGAGCCGGATGCGGCGGCACATGCGGCGTACCAGAAGTATTACGGCGTTTACCAGGCGCTGTATCCGGCACTCAAGGAGCAGTTCGCGACGGTGTCGGCGATTGCTCAGGAGACCATGCCGTGAAGGACCCGACGAGGCAAGCCTCGGGGCTTCATTTCTCTTCCGGGGGCGCGAACTCAAGCCACAGGTTCAGGTCCTCCGGCGTCTGCCCCTGCTCCTCAACGTAGCGCTTGACGCTCTCGTAGCCGCCGAACTGGCCGACCGTCGCGCAAAAATAGCTGCTGGTCCAGAAGGCGCCGCCCCAGAGTTGCTGACGCAGCGCCGGCAGCGCCTTGAACAACTCACGCGCGCTGATGCTCTTGTAAATACGGGCGATGTCGCCTGCGGCCACCTTGGGGTGAGCGGCGCAGAGCAGGTGAACATGGTTTTTGTCGGCCCCGAGCATCTCGATCTCGAACTCGTGCCGCTCTTGGATCTCCAGACTGATACGTGTCAGTTCCGTCACGACCTCTGGGGTCAGCAGGGCGCGGCGGTACTTGACGACGAACACGAAGTGGTAATGCATATCGTAGACACAATGCCAGCCGCGCTGAAGGTGGGGGCGCGAGGGTGTTGCCATATCCTTCATTATACACGCTGGCCCCGGAGTGTGGCGCAGCCTGTTCTGCTAGCGTGGGCTGGAAGGCTCTCCTCCATCTCCCGCTGTCCTGCGAAGTGGGCTTCTGGCCTGTGCCGCGTAGCCGCGCCTCGGGCTCCGGCGGGGCAAGCCCCGAGGTTTCGCAGAGGATGAATGGCACGGCTAGACGGCGCGGACGCCAAGAAGTACCGCTTCGCGGCACTAGGAAAAAGTCTTAGCCAAGCGAAGCGGGGGTTCTTGGCCGCAGGCCGGTTAGCCGTGCCATTCATGGCATAGTTGTTGGACTAAGTAGTCGTCCAGAATTAGGTTTGATTTAGCCCCTCGCTCTGTCGGAAAGGCGAGAAGTTGATCGTCAGCGACGTGCCGACCGCCTTCAGGGCCAGCCAGACCTGATAGTGCAGCGTCGAAGCGTCCGCATAGTCCTCGGCCCGCAGCCACTCGTACTTGAGTTTGCGCCACAACACCTCGGCGATGTTCAGGTTTTATTAGGGGCAGGTGCGGCGAATACGTCGGCAGATGAAACACGAACAGACCCCGCTCCTGCCAGGCGTCCTGCCGCTGGCGCATCGCTCGGCCATGATGGATCGGCGCGTTGTCTAACACGACCACCGTCGGCTTGAGCAGGCACAACGAAAACTGATCGAGTTGCTCGGCTACGAAGTCGCCCGTGATCGCCTCGGGCGTGGTCCGCGTCAGGCAGCGATTATCGCGCGAAAGCAGAGCGAAGCAGTTAAGGCCCCCACCTTTGGCGGCGGGCAGGCACACCTTTTCATCGGCGAACTGCCAGGCGTAGGGAACACACGGCTCCAAAGAGACGCCGCTCTCATCGCCATAGAAGAGGTCAAGGCGGCCCTGCTCGGACAGCCGTTCGAGTTCGGCCAGGCACTGGGTCCGCAGCGCGTACACATCAGGGTTGGGCTGGCCCTTCGGCCTTTTCCTCAGTCGCTTGTAGCGGCAGCGATGTTTTTTAAGAAACGCTTGAGCGTCGTCGTGCTGAACTCTTTGCCCAGGCTCGTTTCGAGTTCAGCTTTTGCAAGGCTGATCTTCTGACGATGGTTCTGCACAGAAGCCCGCACCTGTTCCAGATCAGACTGGTCATCGAGAATGGCTTGGCGGCCTCGCCCCTGTTTGGTCTTCAGGCCGCCGATGCCCTCGCCCTGGTAGCGCTTGACCCAGCCGTTGACGGCGAT
>JANLUQ010000147.1:0-2559 GCA_031363565.1 Armatimonadota bacterium
TTTACGGGATGCGCCTGGTGCGTGGGGCCGGCACATCCAACTGGGTCGGGCCGGACGGCAAAGGTAACGGCGGCCCCGTTTTGGATATCGCCTATGCCGACCTAGATGGCGACCCGACAGACCCAACGGGGGCCAACGCCGACAAAGACATCGTGATCTATGCAGAAGGAAACATTCGCGTTCACGGCATCCTCAGTCCCAATGAAGGGAACGACAACGGCAGTAAAGCCAAGTATGTTCCGCGCCACATCACCATCGTCACGAATGGGACGGCTTATATCGAGGGAAATTTGCTGAAAGGAACTCCCGACTCCAGTATCTCCGTCCTGGCCCATGATTATGTCTGTGTCAATACCACGCAGTTCCTGGCCGGGCCAAGCGTTGCGGACAGCACGAACGGCTTCCAATACGCGAAAGGAGTGCCGCTGGCGGACTCGCTGGGTGTCTTTGCACTTGACCTGACCGATGGCGTCACCTTGCTCCAGGAGTTCAACTTCGGCTTGACCAATCTCGATACGCCCACCTCAAGGTATGGCGCACCAAGCGGCAAACCAAACCTCGCGTTGTACATGAGCGCGGCCCCTGATGTCACCAGCGCCACCGGAGGCGCAACGGCGAACATAGACATCTTAAACTCCAGCGGCTTATCCATGCTGGGTACGCCGCTCGCGCAGCCCTTCACCGGCCTGACGCATCTGACCGTTGATCTGTCCGGCAGCAACCCGCTGTTGACAGGGGCGATTGGAACCGACCTATTCCATCTGGTGGTGCAGAAGTCGCCCGGCAGTGACGGTGATCCCTTCGCACAGCAGAATGTCGAGCTGGAGCGCATCGCGGTCCTGCCGATGGACATCCGTATTGAAGCGGTCCTCTACGCACAGACCCGCTCCTTCTTCGTCATTCCCGGCGAATGGTTCAACACCCGCGCCGATGATACGTTGGACAAGTTCGCCCTCGGAGTCGCGCGGCCTGATCAGCTGTATGCCTCAAGTCCTGCCCTGACGGCGGCACAGGCTCAGGAGCAGAACGACCGGGCGCGCTTCCCGCTCCATGATCAGCCGATTGATATGAAGATCACGATTGATGGGACCGTCTCCGAGGCACAGCCCGTTGATGTCGCCGCGCAGACCGCCTGGATGCTGAAGTGGGGCTGGATACCGCAGTACCACGGCTCTGCCACGTCGGCGGGTTCGACCCCGGCGAGTCCGGTCCTCGAAGCGGCAGGACATGTCCTGACGGATAAGAACAACAAAGCGGCGGGCAAGCCTGCCGTCGGCCTTCAGATCATCTATAACCCGCAGGCCGGATACCCATTCCATCCCGGCGCGGGGACGACGGCAGACCCGCGTTACTATTTGCGGAGCGATGCTTATGGGCGTCCGCTGCCGTTCACGCCCAAACTGCCCGTCTCGACCGCCCTGCTGTTCGCCGGGGAGAGCAGCGAGCCGCCGCTCTTGCAGTAGCCCGACACGGACGCGGGACGGAATTCGTCCGTCCCGCCCTGCCGCTCCCGGCCTCTCGGCGCTCTTTTTTTGGTTTCTTTTTTTCCTATCCCCCCAGCATTGGGGGCTAGGGGGTCCTTATGCTTCGCAGTTTGAACAATCAGCGGTGTCTCTTCCTGCTGTCGGCGCTGACGGCGGCGCTGCTTTGGCTCGTGCCGGTCCGCAGCGTGCGGGCCGCCGTCTACACCTACAACGCCCGGCAGCGGGTCATCAACGCGGGCGTGCTGTTCGTCGGCTCGGCGGCTTATCCCCCCACGGATGCCTACGCCCCCGACCCGGCCCCGTATGTCTTCTATGTGCTGGACCAGCGCCCGGACGTCAAGCCGGTCGGCTGGAGGTTCGTCAACCCGCTTGCCCAGAGCACGGTCAGCACGGCCATGAGCAATCGCTGGACCCCGGCCTACAAGGCGGGCGACAGCCTCAACCCGTCAATGGCCGCTTATTGGGAAGTGGCTCTGCGGGACGTGTCCGCCGATGACCTCCAGCAGTTTGATGTTCTGTACCTTCACGCCTCCTCGGCGAACTACAGCTCGGCCTTCCTCCCCGCCGACAACGAGAAGCTGCGCCGATTCGTGGACGGCGGCGGTCAGCTTATCGTCGAATACGGCGGCCCTGTAAACGCCCTCTCTCTGTTTGGGGGCGCAATCTGGAACAGTGCCAACGATGCGAATGTGACGCTGGTTTTCCCCAGCGCGGCCCTGCTTACGCAGCATCCGATTGTCTCACAGCCCTATCCCCTGTGGTCGGTGGACCCGCATTATCCGTTTCTGTTAGGGCCGGCGAATGCCAGCGTTTATGGAACGATTATAGGTGTAGGTAACAGCGATTATGCCAACCTCTTTGGCGCGGCGCTCTACCGCACTGCCACGACCGGGGCTGCACTCGCGACCCCGACTGGTCCCGCCGTTTCCGCCGCCCAGCTTGGGGCAGGCCAGCTCATCGTCAGTGCTCTCGATGTCGGAGTCACCGTGTCGCGGACGCAGGCCGCGTTCTTCAGCACGCCGGCTGCTCCTAATGATCCTGCCGCCGCGCCTTTGGGAGACCTCAAATTCCTGTC
>JANLUQ010000223.1:0-10336 GCA_031363565.1 Armatimonadota bacterium
GATGCTGCACTGGCTAGGGAAGGCCGTCAAGGGAGGGTATCCCGACGCGCAGCGTGACCTCGGCTTCTGTTACCATGCGGGCCAGGGCGTCACCATAGACGACGTCAAGGCCGTCTTCTGGTACAAGAAGGCGGCGGCAGGCGGCGACAGGAAAGCGATGTATAACCTGGGGCTGTGCTATGAGGAAGGGGATGGCGTCGCCGCCTCGCCGCGCTGGGCGCGGTTCTGGTTCGGCAGGGCCGCCGCGCTGGGGCATCGAAAGGCGCGGACGAAGCTGAATCACTGAGGACCGGCCTTCGTCGGCGTGGAGTGAAAAACTTTTAGTTGGCGCGAATCCAAAAACATGGTAAAATTTGCTGTTCGCGGCAGTGTGGCCGGGGCATTAACGGTATAAGAGAATTGAAAAGAGGCCGCAGAAAGGTTCCTACGATGTACTTCCGCTCCCGCCGCTCCCCCCGAATTGCTGGGGTCGCCCTCGCCCTTCTGGGCCTATCCGCCACGGTGGCCCTCGCCGCCCCGCTGCCACCGCGTATCACGTTGGCCGGCCATCTCCCCCCCGCCGCTGCCCTTGCCGGCTCCCGCGCTCTGGGCCGCCTGCGCGCATACGCACCGGTCTCACTGGCACTGACGCTGCCTCTGCGCGACGAGGCTGGCCTGAACGACTTCCTCGCCCGCGTCTCCGATCCCGCCGACCCCGAGTTCGGCCAGTACCTCACCCCGGCGCAGTTCGCCGATGCCTACAGTCCCACGCAGGCCGATTATGCCGCCGTCGCCGCCTACGCTCGGTCCCAGGGCCTCAGCGTCACCGGCGTTCATCCTAACCGCCTGGTGCTGGACGTGTCCGGCCCGTCCGCCGCCGTCGAGGCCGCCTTTGGCGTCTCCCTGTTCCAGTACCAGGCCGCCGACGGCCGCGTGTTCCAAGCCCCCGACCGTGAGCCGACAGTTCCCGCCGCTCTGGGTGGCAAGCTGCTGGCCGTGGTCGGCCTGGAGAACGCCGAGGTCTGGCACTCGCAGGCTCGCCTTGCTCCGGACGCCGCGTTCTCGCTCCCCTACCAGATCGGGACCGGCATCGGTGGAGGGCTGACGCCGAGCGACATCAAGACCGCCTACAATGTCCCCACAGGCCCCACCGGCAGTGGGGAGACGCTGGGCCTATTCGAGCTGGACGGCTACACCCCAAGTGACATCGCGGCGTATGAGACCAGCTTCAAGCTGCCCACCGTGCCGCTGACAAATATCCTGGTGGACGGCGGCTCCGGCGCGCTCGGCAGCGGCGCGGCGGAAGTGACCCTGGACATCGAACTTCAGATCGCCCTCGCCCCCGGCGCGGCGGGCATCATCGTCTACGAAGGCCCCAACACTACCACAGGCGTCATTGACACCTACAACAAGATCGCCACGGACAACAAGGCGACGCAGATCAGCACGTCCTGGGGCGAGGCGGAGCAGAACGAGACGGCGGCTACCCGGACCAGCGAACAGGTCGTCTTCAAGCAGATGGCCTCCCAGAAGCAGACGATCTACGCGGCTGCGGGCGACAAGGGCGCCTATGACTACCGGCGCAAAACGCTGGCTGTGGATGACCCCGCTTCGCAGCCGTACATGTGCGGTGTGGGCGGCACGTCGCTGACGACGAACGGCCCAGGCGGTGCGTATGTCTCCGAGACCACCTGGAACCGCGGCTCGGGCAGCGCGGGCGGCGGCGGTATCAGCACCGTCTGGCCCATTCCCTCTTACCAGATCGGCGTGGCCGGCTCGGCGGCCACGAAAGGCTCGACGACAATGCGGAACGTGCCGGACGTCTCGCTGGACGCTGACCCGTACACGGGTTACGCGATCTACTATAACGGTGGTTGGACCATCTACGGCGGCACCTCCTGCGCCGCGCCGCTCTGGGCCGCCTTCACCGCCCTGGTCAACCAGCAGCGGAAAGCGGCGAACAAAGCCCCGCTGGGCTTCGCCAACCCGGCCATCTACAGCATCGCCAAGTCCTCGGCCTATGCGGCGGACTTCCACGACATCCACGACGGCAGCACGAACCTGTTCTACCCTGCCGTGACCGGCTATGACGACGCGACCGGCTGGGGTTCCTTCAACGGCACGAACCTGCTGCCCGGCTTAGTCAATTTCTAGCCACCACCTGATTGCTCCCGACACTTTCCAGGATCGGGGGTAACGCAGCATCTACGACGCCGAGAAGCCAACGACAACGCGAAAAAAGCGCCGGGCAAATGCCCGGCGCTTTCTTGTTCCTCCGGCACTCCCCGACTACCAGGCGTAGTCTTCTGGGGCCGCCTTGTGGCCGGGGAAGATCTCGTCCAGCTTCTTCGAGGTCTCGTCGCTGATGACGATCTCCAAAGCCCGCAAAGACCCATCGAGCTGCTCCTGCGTGCGTGGGCCGATGATCGGGGCTGTCACGACCGGGTTCTTCAGCAGCCAGGCCAGGGCCATGTCGGCGGGCTTCTCGCCCAGATCTTTGCACAGCCCCTCCCAGGCTTCCAGCTTGGGGCGGTTTGCCTCGATATTCTTCTGCATTCCCTCCGAGGAGCGCCGCCCTTCGCTTGCCTTCTGCAAGACGCCGCCCAGCAGGCCGCCGGCCAGCGGCGACCAGGGAATCAGGCCCAGGCCGTACTTCTCGCAGGCGGGAATCACTTCCAGCTCCACCATCCGCGCGTTCAGGTTATACAGGCTCTGCTCGGAGACCAGGCCGAGGAAATTGCGCTGCTTGGCGATCTCGGACCCCTGCGCGATGTGCCAGCCGGCGAAGTTAGAGGTGCCGAAGTACAGCACCTTACCCTGGCTCACCAGGGTCTCGAAGGCCTGGTAGATCTCCTCCCAGGGCGTATCCCGGTCCACATGATGCATCTGGTAGAGGTCAATGTAGTCGGTCTGCATCCGCTGGAGGCTGGCGTCACAGCCCCGGCGGATGTTCAGTGCGGACAGCTTGCTGTTGTTCGGCCAGTCGTCCATGCCCCCGTAGACCTTGGTTGCGAGGACGGTCTTCTCGCGCCGCCCGCCGCCCTGCGCGAACCAGTTGCCGATGATCGTTTCGGTCGCGCCCCGCCCGCCGTAGCCGTTGGCGGTGTCGAAGAAGTTGATGCCAAGCTCCAAGGCGTGGTCCATAATCGTGTGGCTGTCCAGCTCCGAGGTCTGCGGGCCGAAGTTCATGGTACCTAAACAAAGTGGGCTGACCCGCAGGCCCGTCCGGCCTAATCTGACGTAATCCATAGTCTTATCCTTTCGATCTGTCTTCTCGATCTGTCTTCTCGATCTGTCTCCTCGATCTGTCTTCCGATCAGAGGTTGTGACACTCCCCACGCGCTAAAGCGCGGGGCTTCTTGCTTCAACGGGTGCGGCGACTCACTGGCAGAAGCCAGCCCCTCCCGCTCCCTCAGCGCTGACGGCGTCCCCACCAATAATCCTTGTTTCAAGATGTTCTGGGCCGCGCTCAGGACGTTCTGGGCCGCGTTCGTGTCTCGGTCGGCCACGTGCCCACAAGAGGGGCAAACGTGAGCCCGCACCGACAGCGACTTCTGACCCAGTTCGTTGCAGCGACCACATTTCTGCGAGGCGTAGTGAGGTGGGACGGCTACGAACCTGCGCTCGGCACTTTCAGCCCTATACGACAGGTCCTATGGGATCATTCCCCGATCTGTGCTCGGCACGCCCGGCTAATATGGGCAATGGACGGCGCGGACGGCGGCCTCCCCGCCCTCCCTGTCCAGTCGGCGCAGCTCGTCTAGGAACGTGCCGAAGTGCCGTGTTGGGACGTAGCCGATCCGCGCGGCCCCTTCGTCGTGGCCGCTTAGGCCGGGCTTGTGGCGGATGTCAATACCGTATTTCTCGACGAGGGTGCGCGAGCCGGGAAAGACGCGCTCGCAGGTGGCCAACGGGTCCGCCTCCCAGCCCGCGACCTCTTCCTCCGTGAAGGCGTTTGGGCGCATGGCGTGAACGATGATGCCCTCCGGTTCGGCCCCCTCGGGCAGATCGGCGGATAGCGCCTGAACCGCCGACGCCACGCAGTCCAGCACGTCCTCCCGGTCCACGCCGCCTTGCAGGAGGCGCGAGCCGTAGCGGAGGAAGTCGTCGCCCCACGGCGTCAGGTCGTTAGGCCGCACCGAGACATACCGGATGCCGTGACGCTGCCGGTTGTACTCGCAAAGCTCCTCGCCGACCCGCTTGGTGAACCCATACTTATCGTAGTGCCCGTACCAGGCCGTCGAGGAGAGAAAGACGACGCGCGAGATATTCGCCGCCTGGGCCGCCTGGAACATCCAGAACGTGCCGTCCACATTCAGACGCCAAAAGTCCGTTTCCGTTTTGGCGTTCCAATGGATGCCGTGCCAGGCCGGCGTGTGGACGATCAGATCACAGCCCTGCGCCGCGCGGTCCAAGCCGACCCCTGCCTGGGCGTCCCCCT
The DNA here is from genome assembly GCA_031363565.1 of Armatimonadota bacterium. Classification (GTDB taxonomy): domain Bacteria; phylum Armatimonadota; class Armatimonadia; order Armatimonadales; family Capsulimonadaceae; genus JANXMY01. The sequence continues at coordinate 4,421 of JANLUQ010000223.1, forward strand.
GGATGAACGGCAGGCCCACGAACGGCTCTCCGTCGGGCAGGTGGGTGATGTCGTACAACACAAGGTCGTGCCCCGCCGCCCGCAGTTTGGGGATGATGCCTTTGCCGATGTTGCCGGACGCGCCGGTGATGAGAATACGCATGAGTCTTCTTCAAGCCTCCTATCCTTGCAGTGTTTGTTTAACGAACGCGACATCACCCGCAGCCATAGGCCGACTGGCCGATGACGCGGATCTTGCCTTCGGCTTGTAGCTGCCGCATCGTGGCGGCGGCCCCTTCCAGATACATGTCGTTCGGGCCGAAGTCGGTGTTGTGGAAGCAGTGCAGGTCAATATGGTCCATGCCCAAATTCAGCAATGTCTGCTCAAGCTGATGCCGGATACAGGCGGGCTGCATGGCATTGGGGGTCGTTCCACGAAACTCGCCAACCTTGGAGGCGATGGCCGTTGCCGTAAACATCGGTGGTGTCCAGGTAGTTGATGCCGACTCCATGGGCGCGTCGTAGGCCCGCCAGGACAGCTCGCCGATTGCCCAGCAGCCCAGGCTCACGACGCTGGCTTTAAGGCCCGATTTGCCTAGCATTCGATGTTCTATCTGTTCGTGTTTTCTTTCTTGCAGGTCCTAGACCGGCAGTTGGCCCGGTGCCCACAACTTAGCCACGTCCTCGCCGCGCGCGTCTCGCCCCTGAAGGTCGTGCAGGAACTCGGTGAAGCCGATTTTCGGCGTCCATCCCATCAGCCGCTCCGCCTCAGACATATCGTGCTGCTCGACGCTATTCGGCAGGGAGAGGCCATACTTCGCGATCAGCCCGCCTGCGCCGGGCACTTGTGTTTCGCACCACTCCGGGCCGTAACTCGAAAAGTCGCGGATGACTTCCGTAGGCATCTGATGGTCGGTGTGGATGACCGTCTGGAACAGGCCAAAGCGCTTCTGAACGGCGGCCTCCAGGGCGGCGACGTTGGAAGCCGCCACATCGCGCCGGTCCACACCGTTCCGCAGCAGCTTGACCCCGAAATCCAGATAGCTCTTAGGCACAAAGTCGTGGTAGCGCAGCATCGCCACGGACGCGCCTGTTGATTCGTGGTACATCCGGCACAGGTCCTCTCCGATCACCTTGGTCACCGAATAAACGCCGCCCCAACCGTAGGCCATCGAGGAGGCAAAGACGACGGACTGGATGCTGCTTGCGCGGCAGGCTTCAAAAAGGTTGAAGGTGCCGTCCACGTTGACCGAGAAAATCGTGGCATCGCTGACGGGTGGGTGATGGGCGCAGTGCCAGGCCGCCAAGTGGATAACGGCATGGCACCCCGCCACGGCTCGCTGAACGTCGGTGACCGTGCGGGTGTCGCAGCGGACGAACTCGACGCCACGCAGATCATCGGCGTGAGGCGGGGCGACATCGGCCCGGCGGACCTCATGGCCCGCCTCGATCAGCAGGCGGCAGGTGGCCTCCCCGGCATTGCCCGCCGCACCGGTGACGAGGACTTTCATCGAGACGCTCCCTTCAGGCTGCCGCCGCGCTCAGGCGGCGCTTAGCTTCGGCATAAACATCGGCGGGCAGGGGGCCTTGTTCGGCGATCCTGACGTTCTCCTGCAAATGCTCCGGGATCAAGGTCCCCACGATGGTCGTGTCCATCTCGGGATGAGACAGCGTGAAGCGCAGCAGGAACGCCGTGGGCGACTCGCCCTCCGCCCGCAGCTCGTCCAGCCCTGCGTTCTCGAATGATGTCCAGCGGTTTCCGTCGCCTTGGCCCACGCCCGGTTCGCCGCGCGCCACGCCGCCGCGAATGATCGTGCCCGCGCCCGCCAGCCCGGCCTGCGTGATCGCTTCCTCGTGCTGGCGCTCCAGAGCGGAGTAGGGGATCTGGAACACATCGAAGACGCCCGACTGGATATAGCTCTCGATGTGCGGGTGCGTGGCCGAGCAGCCGATCCAGCGTACTTTGCCCTGCTGCTTCATCTCCTGCAAGACTGCGACGAGGTCCCCCTGCTCGGCCTGCTCGACGGACGGATTGTGGAGCTGCATGACGTCTATGTAGTCCGTCTTCATCCGCTCCAGCGACTCGTGCAGGCCCCGGAACAGGTTCTCGCGGGTCCAGACGTGCGGAGTATCGTCCGTGTTCTCATCTTTGTGGGTGACGTTACAGCCGCACTTGGTCGCGATATAAAACTCGTCCCGACGGGTGCTCAGGTACTTGCCGATGAACTCCTCCGACCGGCCGTAATCGTTGGCGGTATCAATAAAGTTGATGCCGCTATCCAATACGGTGTGGAGGATTGTCTCCGCCTGATGCTCGGTGACGGCCCGGCCGCCCCAGATGCGCGACCCGCGCACTTCCATCGCGCCGTAGGAAAGGTCCGTCACTTCTAGGCTCGTCCGGCCCAATGTCCGTTTCGTCAATGCCACTCTTGCGTCTCCTTTGTCGGTGCTGTCATCTCGCGTCTTCCGGGCTGTGCTCGCGCAGCCAGACGCGCAGGGGCACATCCTCGTCGCCCGGCGAGTAGTAGCCGTTCGCGCCAGTCCCCGCGCCCAGCATCTGCCGCCGGATCGGGTTGCTGCCTTCCCACAAGTCCCGGACGCTCATGTCGTCTTTGGTCCGCAGCCAGCGGTAGCCGTAGCCATAAAACAGGATCTTGCGCGTCACGTCCGACCAGTTCGGGCTAGCCGTGTGCCACAGCCGCCGGTCGAAAAAGACTGCCGTGCCGGGCTTTGCCAGCACCGGCACCGCGCCCTCCGGCTGGCCCGTGCCGCCCGCCGGGCGCTCCAGCTCATCCTGGTTCTGGCTGCCGGGGATAACCCAGAAGTTGCCCCGGCCCGGCTCGCTCGTGTCCGACAGGAAGTAGGCTACCTTCAGCGAAAGGCGTGGGCGCGGGTGGTTTTCCATCTCCTGATTGACCCGCCCGCTGTCCTGATGCCAGCCGAAGGTCTTGTCGCTGTGCGCCTGACCGGAGGGCGGCGTCACGATCAGGTGGCCGTGGTAGAGGTAGATATTCCATCCCAAAAGGCCCCACACTTTGGGCAGGATTTGCGGGTGGTCTACGAGGCTGAGGTACTGGGGGTCATCGGGAATGAAGTCCGGGTAGAACAGCGCCGTTTTAGCGTCGTGCCCCTGCGCGACGTGCCGCTCATACAAAGCGTCGGTCGTCGCCGTCAGCGACCGCACCTGTTCCGGCGAAAGCGCGTTCTCGACGACGAGCATTCCCGTCTCCTCGAACGTCCGCCGCTCCGCGTCCGTCAGCCGATTCTGCAAGCATGAAGAGTCCATCTATCCGCTCCTTTGTGGCAGGTCATCACCGAGAATACAGCGCCGCGTCCGGCCCAAACTGGTTGACGACTGGTTTGTTTACGTGCTATTATAAACCAGATCGCACATGATGTCAAGTGCGTTCATCAGCTATTTGATACCCTAAGCTTTGGGCAGATCGGCTTTCAGCGCCTCATAAACCCGGCGCGGGACTTCTGGGCCGAAGGGGATATTTTCCACCGCATCGCAGACCGAATCCACCTGGGCCTCGGTGTTCAGGCCCACGACGAGGCTGGTGACGCGCGGGTCCGCAAGGCAGAAATGCAGGGCGAAGTCCGTCCATGACGGCGGTTCTTCGCCTAGTACGGCCCGCACTTTGTCCAGGAGAGCGTAGCGGGGTGCCCAGCCGGGGTCGCGGGCGCGGTCGCCTTCAGGGGTCTTCGCGGGGGCGATCCGGGCATCGGTCAGCATTCCTTCCAGGAACGGTCGGATGCAGATCAGGCCGTAGCCCTGCGCCTCTAGGGTGTCCAGGAACGGGTACATCTCCATTTCCAGCAGGTTGTAGTAAGCAACCATGCCTTCCATACGGCCCGTACCCAGAATCGCGCGGGCGAAGCTGGGCGTGTAGGGAAACGGGGCGAGGTAACCCACTTTGCCCTCGTCACGCAATGTGTGGAAGATGTCTAAAGTCGGCTCGAGGCAGGCGGCGATGCGCGCGATACGCCGCTCGTCTGTGTTGGGATCGTCCCGCAGGAGCCACTGGACGACGTGGATCTGGTCCGTGTGCAGCTCGCGCAGCGCCTCTTCGATGTGCTGCCGGAACTTACCGGCGGAGAAGTCCGCATCCTTGAAGTCCGGCACGGGCACCTTGATGATGTGCTTGATCTCCGCCCGCTTGGGGTGGCTCTTCAGCACCCCTTCCATTGCCCAGCGGGTGCCGTATTCATACGAGGAGTGTAGGAAGTCCACGCCCCGCTCCAGGGCGCGTTCCAAGGCGCGCGTGCCCGCCCCGGACTTAGGATCGTCGCCAGGCGCGCGCTCCGTGAAGCGCATCGGCCCGAAGCAGATCGGGCTGACCAAAAGCGGTGTGGTTCCATAGCGTCGCTGCTGCATGTTTTTCTCCTCTTGGCGCTTAAGAAACGCGGGCGGGCGCGACGGCGCTCCATTGTGGGCGGGCGGCCTCGATCGTATCCTCGTACTCGTGGGCCACGCCGGAAAGGATGTCGGCGACCGCGATGGCCCGGCCCGTCAACGAGGACTCTAGGCAGGCGTAGATCACGGCCAAAGCTTCCAGGGCGCGCTCGCCGCTGCTGATCGGTGCTGTTCCCGCTGTCGCCAATGCGTACAGCTCTTTGAATGAGTGTGCCATCGCATCGTTGGGGATACCCGCGTCCTGATAGGGAGCCGTCAGCGCGTCGAGCCGGTCCGCCGCCTGCCCGTTCCGCTGCGCCGTCCCGCCCGAGATGTCGGCGACCCCGTCCGTGCCGTAAACGTGCACCCCGCCCCATCCCGCCCCCTGCCCGGCGGAAGCGACGAGGAAGTGGCCCAGGACGCCGCCCGCGAATCGCAGCCCGGTCATGGCGCAGTCTTCCGTGTCCACGGAGAAGGACCCATGCGTCTCATCGCGCCGCTCCGGCTCGAATGTCTGGGCCATCCCGAAGGCCTCGGTGACCGGGCCGAGGGCTTCCAGGAACCAGTGCGTGCGGTGGACGCCGTGATCGAGGAACCAGCCCGCCCCAGCCAGGCCCTTCAGGTGACGCCAGGGGGTGCCCATGAAGAACCCGCCGCCCAATGTCGTCACGGCGTAGTCGAGCAGCATCGTGGGCCGGCCGACCAGTGCACCGTCCCGCAGCGCGGAGAAGAAGGCTCGCGTCCCGCGCCCGAGCACCGAGGGTTCCGAGATGACCAGCGCCCGGTTCTTCGCGCGGCTGTACTCGATGATGCGCCGCCCGTCCCCGATCGTGATGGCGATGGGCTTCTGCACTTGCAGGTGCAGGCCCGCATCCAAACAGTCGCGCGCGATCTCCCAATGCAGGTGGTGCGGGACCAGGAGGCTGGCGGCATCCAGGCGCTCGCGGGCAAGCATTTCCCGGTAGTCGGCGTACACGGCGGGGCGCTGCCCCATCTGTTTTTCAGCCTCGTCTGCCAGTTTCTCGCGCGCCTCCGGGCGCGGGTCCGCCAGTGCAGCCAGCCGGTAGGGAGGTTCCCCGCTCGTCTGCCGGTTCAGCTCCGATAGCCCGCTCAGATGCCATCCTGCGATCTGACCGGTCCCGATAAAAGCGATTTGTAATGTCATGGCTTTGTTGCCGGACAGCCCTTCTGGTTTGTAACTGGTTGATTATGCGCCAGATCGTGCCCGTGAGTCAAGGGACTTGGGGGCTTTTTTCGCACCGGAGGCTGGCAAACAAAAAAGCCCCATCCTCACTGAGAGGATGGGGCCTTCTTCAGCCCGCCGTGGGCCAGGCGCTTAACCTTTGCCGTGCTTCTCGCCGTGCAGCGTCAGCTCCGAAGCGGTCACCGTCGCCCCCGCAAGTGTGCCACGGACTTTGACCTGGGGGCTTGCGGCCAGGCCGGCGAAGAACTGGGGGGCCGTCAGTGTACCGCCCGCGCCATCACCGTAGACCGTGCTGGCGGTCGTCACGACCGGGACGCCGCCCGATGCCGGGACGAAC
>JANLUQ010000278.1:0-6019 GCA_031363565.1 Armatimonadota bacterium
TGCATATTGGGGGCGCTCGTACTGCGTTGTTTTCCTGGTTGTATGCACGCAGGCACGGCGGTACGTTTATTTTGCGCATTGAAGATACTGATCTTGAGCGTTCTACCATGGAGTCGGTGAATGCAATTCTGGAAGGTATGACGTGGTTGGGGTTGGAGTATGACGAAGGTCCTTTTTCGCAGAGCGATCGTTTGGGGCGTTACCGCGAGGTAGCGCATCAGCTATTGAGTGAGGGCAAGGCGTATCGATGCTATTGCTCCAGAGAACGTCTGGAGACGTTACGCGCTGCGCAGATGGCGAATAAGGAAAAGCCACGTTACGATGGCCATTGCCGGAACTTGTCCCAAAATATTGGTGACGCTGCCGATGCGCCGCATGTGATTCGATTCAAGAACCCTGTCGAAGGTGCGGTGGTGGTAGAGGATCAGGTGCAGCATATGCTTCGGCATATGGCTCGCCCCGGCTGGCCCGGACCTTGGATTTGGTCGTCATCCGGTCGTGGTGGTGGCCGAGTTCATGCAGCAGGATATGCAGCAGTTGAAAGGCCCGCGCCTGTGCCTCGCTGAACTCGCACATCACGCCGTTTTCTATCGGGTGGGTTGGGACGCCCAGGCGGTCAAAAAGGGCCTTGTGGTCGTCGTAATGGCTTACGGCATAATCCACCCACAGGTCGGTTTCCCAGGCGCAGACGTGGACCACGCCGGGTTCATGCCATCCATTCGTCGTCCTCTCGCCTGGTGCCAGCACGATGGCGTTTAGGCCGCGCGATAGCTCCGCCCATTCGGGCAGCAGGCCGACGAAGGTCTCGATATCGCGCTGCATCAGGACGTGCCGGTAGCCCTTACCGGGCCGCTGGCGGTCAATCACCAGGGTGGGCGGGGGCGTGTCGTAGTAGCTTGCCGTCCATTCCGGGTTGTTCTTCTTCTGCACCAGGCCGCCGACGACTTTCGGCGTGGCCTTGCGACCGATGTGTCTCATGGATGTGTCTCCCCGGACGTGGTCCCCCAGATTGCAATCCGGGCCTTTAGAAGTGCCATTGTCTACCTATTTACCCCGCTACGGAGCAGAGCGACTAGGGGCGTGGACATCAGATGTAGGGGCGCTGCTTGCCGCGCCCTCTTCCCTGGCTATCTTCCTGCTCTTCGGTCCGCGCTATCTTCCTGCTCTTCGGTCCGCGCTATCTTTCTGATCTTCGGTCCGCGCCGGCGGATATTCGCTTTATCAAAGACCTGGATTTCAATCCAGGGGCGCCTGGGAGGGCGCGGCAAGCGGCGCCCCTACAGATTGCTGGTATCCTTTTCCCCCAGCGCCTCCAGCACCCACCGTGCCCGCCGCCGGATATCTCTGTCTTGTTGCGCCACCAGCATGAGAGCCGGCAGATCGTCTGTCAGGGATCGGGCACTGGGCCATGCCCGTGTCAGTCGGTGCCTGAGTTGTTCCCGGAGTTCGGGCGAGTCTACCTTGCGCGCTAAACGGCAGTAGTCGCGGAACTCACGCCCGTCGCGCTTATCCACAATAGCCAGAACTACGGCTTGCAGACGTGCCACGTGTTGCGGTGTGAGCATGGGCGGCTTGATGTACCGGATAATCTTTTCTTTGACGTAACCAGAGCGATCAAAGTATAGGTCAGCCTCCAGGAAAGTAATAACGACTTCCAGTTTGGTGCGGTCTCCGCCGCGCAGCAACTCCATGTCGCGCCAAAGATCCCAGTTATACCGTGTAGCTACATCCGAGAGTGGCTGAGATTGTAAGCCGACATCATCGTACTTTTTGTATACCTCGTACTGGTGGTAAACGGCGGCCTGCCATTCCTTCCACGCTTGGGGCGTGTCCAGGCGGAGGAGGTAGGTCGCCTTCATGGCTTGCCATGCCTGCCCGGCCTCCTGGCGATACTGGGCCAGCCGCAGTGGATCAATTCGCTGTATCTGTCCCGCCGCGTCTGCCCCCCGCGTGTGCTGCTTCGCTTGCTTTTTCCCGGGTGTTTTTCGCCGAATGTGCGCGGTCATGACTCTGCATCCATCACCTTGTTATAGCTCACCATCGCCGGCTCGGGCTGGAAGCCGAACTTGCGGTTGATGGCGAGCATCGGGGCGTTGTCCTCGTGGTTCTCCGTCGTCATGATCGTGACGCCTGCCTCGCGCGACTTCTCATAGGCGATGACCTTCAATGCCGTCGCGATGCCGTGGCCCCGGTGGGCCTTCACCACGCCGGTCAGCCACTGCATGCCGACATGGGGGAACTCCGCCTTGGGGGCGACGTGGCACTCGCCGACCCATTCGCCGTTTACTTCTGCCAGCAGGACAAGTTCCGGCTTCCACTCGGGGCGCTCGACGACGAACTTGCGCCAGTCCTCATACGGCTCCATCGTGAATGGCTGCTCGTCGCGGCGCGGGATATCGTAGATCAGGGGCACTTCTAAATCGTAGTAGCGGCGCAGGTTCTCCTCCGTCTCGCCTACCTTGGCTAATGTGAAGAGGCGCGCGCCGTAGGCCTCCGCCTGGGCCAATGCGTCCTGATAGGGCGCGGGGTCCCAGCGTGTCAGGTCCAGGAACGAGGGCGTCTCGCGCTCCTGCTCGGCGAAGCCGCGCGCCTGCAGGAAAGTGATGGCCGGCTCCTGCGGGGTCCACTCGCGGAACGAGGTCACCATGCGCTTCGCGCCGCGCTGGCGGGCGAAGTCCAGGGCCTTCCCGTAGAGCATCCCGCCGATGCCGCGTTTGCGGGACTCGTGTGCGACGGTGATCTCGAAGTCGCAGACGTCCTTCATCTTGAACCCGGTCGTATTCAGGTCGCTGGTGTCCAGGTAGGCGATGGCGCGGTCGGTCTCCGGGTCGGGGACGACCAGCCTAATATCCACCTGCTCGGGCTTGCGCTGTTTGTCTCGCCGCGCCCAGGCGGCTGCGGTACTCTGCCGGTGTGGGGGCCGGTCGCGGTTGCCGATGGCGATGATCGCCTCGCGGTCTTCCGGGCGGAACGGGCGTGTCTCGAAGGCGGTCATGGGTATCTCCTGTGCGGCCCCCCACCCCCAATTCTGGGGGAGCCAGAAGGGGCAAGGAGGCCGGTATCTTCTTTATCCCATCCCCCCAGAATCAGGGTTTTGTTAGGGTGGGGGCTAGGGAGCTGCCTGAAGGTCCCGGGCGTAGCTGACGCCAGGGGCGTCAGGGACGAACCCCAGCTTCTTGTTGATGGCGCGCATGGGCGCGTTGTCCTCGTGGTTCTCGGTCGTCAGGAGCGGGCAGCCGCGCGCTTGGGCGGCCTCAATGGCCCGCAGCTTCAAGGCCAAGGCGAGGCCCTTCCCTCTATAGTCCGGCAGGACGCCGGTGAAAAAGGTCCAGCCGATATTCGTGTTCTCCTGAAAGCCGAACTGCGTCAGGCCGACCCATTCGCCCGCCTCTGTTTCGGCGAGAATCAGCGCGTTCGGATCGTATTCCGGCCTGCTGAAGTCCTTGACGAACTCCTCGAACGGGGGGAACTCAGGGTGAACATCATTGGTCGGGATGTCCGGCAGGAGGGAGCCTGCCAGCACATGGAGTTTGCGCCGGTTGGCTTCGGTGTCGCCCGCCTCGTCCATGGAGATTAGCCTGATGCCATCGCTCGTAGGCCGGGCGAAGTGCGACGCATCGAATGCCGTGAGGTCCAGCTTGATGGGGACGTCGCGGTCAATCACGGCGAAGCCGCGCTTCTCCAAAAAGCGCATGGCAGGTTCATCCGGCTCGAACAGGCGGACATAGGTCATGGCCCGGTTCAGGCCGCGCTGGCGGGCGAACTCCAAAGCCTTTTCATACAGTGCGCCGCCGATGCCCCGGCGCTGATGGCCTTTTGCGACCCCCAGGCCGAACCAGCAGACGCCGGGCTTGCGCCAGGCGGCGGTGCCCTGGTCTGTGGCGTCTAGGTAGGCTACGGCCGGCTCGCCGACGCACAGGCGCAGGTGAACCTCTCCGGTGGGCTGAAGCGTATCACTCCGCTCCCATTCGGCGACGGTCTCCTGCAAATGCGGTGGACGGCGCGCGTTCTGGAACGCGACGATGGCTTTGCGGTCTTCGGGGTGGAACGGCCTGATTTCGATGTTTGTCTTGGTCATGTCTGTCATAGTGTCTTTGGTCCCCACGGGGCTGAACCCTCGTGCTTTATCGAAGCACAGGGGTTCAGCCCTGTGAGACTGTCCCCGCTTCCCGCAGCGGGCGGTAAAATGAAGCCACCAGGCACAGCAGGCCCTGCGGCACGAATGTGATCAGAATGGCCGGGATGGGGCCGTATCTTTGCAGCAGCCACCCGGTCAGGGCCAGCCCGACCGGGCCGCTGCTGAAGGCGACCAGCCGGAAGACGCTGTTGACGCGCCCCTGCAAAGCGTCCGGGATCTGTCCCAGGCGGTAGGCGTACTGCGTGCCCAGAAAGACCGGCACGACGATGAAGGAGAGGGCGTTGACGATGCCCAGGACGATCAGGCTCGGGGCCAGGGCGTACCAGAGCCAGGTCACGGCCCAGACCCAGGCCGCACCGATCAGCAGCGGCCCGAAGCGGAACCGCTTCTGCAAGGGGATCGCCAGCACCGAGCCTAAAACTCCGCCCGCCCCGCCGGTCGCCAGCAGGAGGCCGACGGCGACCGGCCCCGCGCCGAACCGCTGCGCCTGGACGATCAGGATCAAGGCCCAGCCGGCGCAGGACATCATCAGCACCCCGGTCAAGAGGGCGACGAAGCGGATGACCGCGTGGGCGTTCAGCCAGCGCAGGCCCTCCTTGATCTCCGCGCCCAGGTTGGGGACGTGATCGTCCGCAAGCGGCGCGGGCCGGACGTCCGCCTTGAGCGTCAGCAGGGCGACGATGGAGAACAGGTACGAGACGGCGTCGGTGAGGAATGGGATCCCTCGGCCCAGCCCGTACAGCAAGCCGCCGAGGGACGGCCCGATCAGCCCTGAGACGCCGTAAATGGCCTCGTTCTGGGCCACCGCCGCGCCTAGCTGCTCTTTGGAGACGACCCGCACCAGGCAGTTCGACTCGGCCTGGTTGAAGAACACGAACAGCGTGCCCTCCACGAACGTCACCGCGAACAGCATCCACAGCGCGAGGTGGCCCAGGGCCAGGGCGACCGGGATGCTCGCCAAAGCCAAGGCCCGGCCCGTGTCGCAGGCGATCATGACCCGGCGCGGGTCCCAGCGGTCCACGAGGGCACCGGCGGGCAGGACAAGCAGGAAGTATGGCACGCCGCGCAGGGCCGCCAGCAGCCCCGCCTTGGCGGGCGAATGGGTCAGGGCCAGGATCAGCAGCGGCAGCGCAAGCTGCGACACCTGCGAGCCGATGGCGGAGGTGGCCTGCCCGCCCCAGAGCCGCCAGAAGTCATAGTTCTGCCGGAGCGAGCCGGCGGGCGGCGCGGGTGGGAGTTTCGTGATCGCGCTTCTTTGCGTGATTGTTTTTTCAGCGAGGGACATAACGCTCCTTTGCGTTTCATCGGTGTCAGACGCGCGGCGTTGGGTCGTACAGGGCCCGGCCGATCAGGGTCTCGGTCAGGTCGGCCTGGAGCGGGGCTGGCTTGCAGTGCTGACCCGCCGGCGCGCGGACCGCCTGATGCCGCACGACCGGGACGGGTTCGTCCAGCAGATCAGAGAGGACAGGCACGTCTTCCTCCCGGCCCAAATGGTCGCAGAAGCCGGCGCAGGCCACCTGGACGCGCGGATGTGGGTGCTTCAGCACTTGTCGCACCGCCGCTCGCCCGGTCATCTCGCGGATGGCGCTGCCTCCGGCGCGGCTTTGTCCGCCGCCTGCCGACGCCGCGCGAGCGCGTCAAGCACGAGCTGCGCCGCCACCTCACTTGCGGCGAACTGCCGGGCCAGCCGCTCGTAGGCGATGTGTCGCCGGGCCGACTCGGCGAGCGAGCCGGCTTGGTCGTGTATTGGTGTCTGTTGGTTTTCTCTTTCTGCTGTGGTCATGATGTCCGATCCTCTCCCCGGCACAAGTGCCGACCCTCCCCTCGGAGGGAAGGGTGTGCCAAAGGGGGCTAGCCGCTCTTGTCGTGAGCCTGACCGTG
>JANLUQ010000282.1:0-4731 GCA_031363565.1 Armatimonadota bacterium
CCTTGTTTTGGGACCGCCTCTGTGACAGCCCCGGCCGCAGTCGGCCCCCCATGTTTCAAAGCCAAGCCGTTCCCGGCCTCATCGGTGGCTGCTGCCGCGAGGCTGGGCGGCATGAGTTTCGCCGGCGCGGGCATCGACGGAAGGGCGGGCGACGCCGGGAGGGGCCGGGCAACGGCATGGCTGAGGGTGTCCTGATGGGGCGGCAGCGTGTGAGAAACGCCTGGCAGGGGCGGACGGGGCAGCGGGGCAAACGTCACACCTGCCGGAACGGCGGCTGCTGCGGGGGCGGGCGTACGGCCTCCCGTGCTACTTCGGGGCGGCAGTGACAGGGCGAAGGGGTCTGCGTGAGGCACAGCCGGTGTGGGGCGCGTGGCGTTCGGCGCGGATGCTTGGAGCTTCTCCGCCGAGGTCGGCAGAACCCTCACGGGACGCGGCGGCACAACGGACGGCGATGGCACGCCGGACGGTGCGGGGGGAGCCGGCGCGACTGTCGGTCGGGCCGTCGTCTTTGAGGCAAGTTCGGGCCGCGCCAGGGGATGCCAGCCCGGCAGCCAGATCGCCGCCACGATCAGTGCGGCGGCAGCAGGGGCACCCACGCCGGCCAGCCACCAGGCGCGGGGACGCGGGCGCGGGACGGGGTCCAGCACCAGGCGCGCGCGCAGGTGCGGCCAAAGATCGGCGGGCACCGAGGCATTCTCAGGGCGCAGACTGCGCGAGGCTGCCCCGCGCAGTCCGCCCAGCGTTCGTGCGAGGCGCTTGGCTTCGGCGGCGAGGGCCGGATCGGCAGCCAGACGCGCTTCGAGCTGCGCCCGCCGCGCCTCATCCAACCCGCCTTCCAGGTATGGCAGGAGCCATTCATAATACTGTGTGTTCCGGTTCAGCATGCGATTAGCAAAAGCCTTACATTTCCCCCAGCCAGCCTACTGACTGGCGCAGCTTGCGGCAGCCGTAGTGCAGGCGCGACCAGACCGTCCCTACGGAGCAGCCCAGGAGCGCGCCGATGTCCTCGCAGGTACAGTCCTCGAAATAGTGCAGCAGGATGACCGTCCTCTGCTTCTCCGGCAGCCGGTCAATTGCCGCCCGCAGCGCCCCGTCGCGCGCCTTCTGCTCGGCGAGGTCGGCGGGGCCGGGCGTCCTCTCAGCCAATGCCTCGCGCACTGTCGCGGGCAGGTCTTCCTCGAAGACTGCCGATGCCCGGCGCTTGATGCGGTGCCATTCTTTAATCGCCATGTTGGCCGCGATCCGGTACAGCCAGGTCGAGAAGCGCGAATCCTGCCGGAACTTCGGCAGTGCGCGCCAGGCCTGGACGAATACGTCCTGCGCCACATCGTCCACGTCGTCCGCCGTCGCCGCCGGCCCCAGCACGCGGGCGACCAGGGCATAGACGCGCTTGTCATGCCGGGCGACGAGGTGCCCATAGGCATTGGCGTCCCCGTCCCGGCAGCGCCGGACCAGGGCCGCATCCACGTCTTCCTCTACGGGGGCAGGGGCCGGCCTCGCTCCCACCACCCAGGAGGGCACAGGAACGTCCGAGTGTGATGCTTTTGATTCGTTAGACACAGGTTATGGGTTGAGGCTTCATATGGAAGCCGGTTATCGTTGACTAGGAGAAGCCGAGGGAAAGTCGAGTAGTTGAAACCCACTCGCTAGGGCAAGCGTCCTGCGGACGAAGGACGCATTTGGAGGACAGGACCCGCAGGCCACCGGCGTTCGCCGTCTCCATCTAATGCCATCATTTGCTGTCCTTCTTCCCGTCCGAAGGACGCTTTATCCTAGCGAGTGGGTTTCAACTACTCGGCTTCTCTCGTCAAGAATGCCCCTTGCCAAATCGCCGCGCTTCTGCTAGAATAGGGTCAGTTTACCCCAACATCTAGATTTCCTCGTTAGTCATTATCAACATCTAGTAGCATACAGCAGGTAACGGCGTCTGCCAGCAAGTATCAAGGAACGCGCGCAATCATGATGAACACTACCCCGTCCAACTTCGTCCACCTCCACCTGCACTCCGAATACAGTTTGCTGGACGGCGCGTGCCGCATTGACGACCTGGTGAAAAAGGCGGTTGACCTGAATATGCCCGCCGTCGGGCTGACCGACCACGGCGTTATGTACGGCGCAATGGAATTCTACCTCAAATGCAAGAAAGCCGGCATCAAACCGCTCGTCGGGAACGAAATGTATGTAGCGACGCGGTCGCGGCACGAGAAAGAGAACAAGAAACTCGACGATTCGCGGCATCTGGTCCTGCTGGCGATGAACGAGACCGGTTACAAGAATCTGCTGCAGCTGACGTCCCTGGCCTCCCTCGAGGGCATGTACTACAAGCCGCGCATCGACCGGGAGCTATTGCAGGCGCACAACGAGGGTTTGATCTGCTTGTCGGCCTGCCTGGGCGCAGAGGTGCCGCACCATTTGATGAACGGGGACGTCAAGGCCGCCGAGCACGCCGCCGAGGAGTTCCGGGAGATCTTCGGCGACCGCTACTATTTAGAGCTGCAAGACCACATGCTGGAGAAGCAGCACCACGTCAACCGCGAATTGGTCTCGCTGGCCCAAAGGCTCAACATCCCACTCGTCGCCACCAACGACGTCCACTATTTGGACGCGCAGGATGCCGACCCGCACCAGGTCCTGCTGTGCGTCCAGACCGGCACGACGATGGACGACCCCAAGAAGATGAACTACGGCTCCAAGGACTTCTATATGAAGTCCCAGGCCGAAATGCTCCAGCGCTTCCCGAACTATCAAGACGCCCTCGCCCGGACCGTTGAGATCGCCGAGCGGTGCAACCTGAACCTGGAATTCGGGCGGCTCGCCATGCCCTCGCCAGGCGACACGCCTTCAGACATGAACGCGCAGTCGTACCTCGCCAAACTCAGCTTTGAGGGCATGAAGGCGCGCTACCCGGTCATCACCGAGGAGCACGAGGAGCGGCTGCGGTTTGAATTGGACGTCATCGAGCAGACCGGCTTCGGCCAGTATTTTCTCATCGTTAGGGACTTCGCAAACTTCGCCCGGCGTGAGGGCATTTTCTTCGGCGTGCGCGGCTCGGCGGCGGGTTCGATGGCGTCCTACTGCGTCGGCATCACCGACGTGGACCCACTGAAATATGGGCTGACCTTCGAGCGCTTCCTGAACCCCGAGCGGCTGTCCATGCCGGACATCGACATGGACTTCGAGGACCACCGGCGGCAGGACGTTATTGACTACGTCGTCCAGAAGTACGGCCGCGACCACGTCGCCCAGATCGTCACCTTCGGGACCCTGGCCGCCCGCGCGGCCATCCGCGACTGCGGGCGGGCCATGAATAAGATGCCGATGGCCGAGGTGGACAAGCTCTGCAAGATGATTCCGGCCCTGCCCGTCGGCATGAAGATCCGCAAGGCTTTGGAGGTCAATCCGGAGTTCAAGGCCGCCGTGCAGGGCAATCCGCAAGCGCGTGAGCTGATCGACACCGCCCTGCGTTTGGAAGGGCTGACCCGGCACGACAGCGTCCACGCGGCGGGCGTCGTCATCTCCGCCGAGCCTTTGGTCGAGAACATCCCGGTGCAGCGGGCCGATGACGGCGTGGGCCTGGTCACGGGCTACCCGGCCAACGTCCTGGAGAAGATCGGCCTGATCAAGATGGACTTCCTGGGCCTGGCGAACCTGACCATCCTCGCCCGTGCCGTCCGCAACGTCAAGCGCAGCCACAACGTCGCTATTGACGTCCTGAAGCTGCCGCTCGACGACAGGAAGACCTATGATCTGCTGGGGCGCGGCGAGTGTTCCGGCGTCTTCCAGCTTGAAGGCGGCCAGATGCGCCGCTACATCGCCGAACTGAAGCCGAACACCGTCGCCGAGGTCGCCGCCATGGTCGCCCTCTACCGGCCCGGCCCGATGGCGCAGATCCCGCGCTATATCCGGTGCAAGCTGGGTATGGAGAAGATCGAGTATCCGCACCCAGCCCTGGAATCCATCCTGAAAGAGACCTACGGCGTCATCGTCTACCAGGATCAGGTCCTTCGAATCGTTCAGGCCATCGCGGGCTTCTCCTTGGGGCAGGCGGACATCCTGCGGAAAGCCATGGGGAAAAAGGTCCTCAAGGAGATGGTCCAGCAGCGCGAGAACTTCATGGCGGGCGCGGCCAAGCAGGGCATCGTGGACGAGAAGACGGCCTCGTACCTCTTCGACCTGATCGAGCCGTTCGCGGGCTATGCGTTTAACAAGGCCCATGCCTTCTGCTACGCCCTTGTCGCCTATCAGACGGCGTATCTCAAAGCGAACTTTCCCGTGGACTACTTCGCCGCCCTGATGGCGGTCCAGGCCGACGACACGGACAAGCTGGTGGCTTTCATCGAGGACGCCAAGCGGACCGTGGTCGAGGTCGAGGGCGAACGCAAGCGCATCGAGATCCTGCCGCCCGACGTCAACTACAGCAACGCCGACTTCACCGGGCATGGCGCGACCATCCGGTTCGGCCTGCTTGCCATCAAGAACGTTGGCAAGGCTCCCATCGAGGCCGTCCTTGCCGCCCGCAAGGCGGACGGCCCTTTCACCTCCCTGCATGACTTCTGCGCCCGCGTCACGGCCTTCGGCCTGACCGGCAAGGGGGCGATGGAGACATTAATCAAAGCCGGCGCGCTGGCGAGCCTGGAGAAGAACCGCGCCCGCCTGCTGGCCGGACTCGAAGGGGCCTTGCACAGCGCGGCCAGCGTCGCCCGCGACCGCAAATCCGGCCAGGTGTCCATG
>JANLUQ010000300.1:0-10830 GCA_031363565.1 Armatimonadota bacterium
ACTGAAGTCGCCCGGCTTCCCTCTAAAACTCCAGCCGCCCCTGTGCCTCGTGCCGCCACAGCAATTCCGCCAGCTTCACCTGCGGCGTCGCCACCGCATAGTCGGCAAGCGACTCGCGCGTCACCCAGGCCACCCGCGCGCAGCCCACGGCGGCGGGCGCAGCCTCGTCCGGCAGTTCCACCTCGTACCCGCGCAGCGTGATCCGCCGGTTGGCGACGACATGCTTGACGGTCCCAAACGGGGCCGGCCCCTGCACCGTGACGCCCACGCTCTCGCAGGCCGCCCGCGCCGCGCAACTCTCCAATGCCTCGCCGTCCTGACGGGTCGCGCGCGGCAGCTCCCACAATCCCCCCCACAGGCTTAACTCCGGGGACCGCTGCACCAGTAAAACCTCGCCCGCCGGGTTGCGAACGGCCACCGACACGTCCTCCACGTCCAGCCATTTCTTGACACCCGTATACTGTGGGAATGCTGTCGGGTCGCCCAAGGCACGCGCCTTGCATTCGGCGCGGACGGGGCAGGAACCACATTTGGGCGCCCCCGGCTCACAGACCAGCGCGCCCAATTCCATCATCGCTTGATTGAAGTCCCCCGCACGGCCTTTCGGGATCGCTTCCTCGGCCAGTCGCCATAGCTCGGCTTGCACGGACGCCGATGTCTTGGGGTCGCCCACCACAGCGTGGACGCGGGACAGGACCCGGATGACGTTCGCATCTACGATCGGCGCTTCCTGGTTGAAAGCGATGGACAAAATCGCCCCCGCCGTGTACCGCCCGATGCCCGGCAGGGCCAGCAGCGTCTTGGGGTCAGAGGGCACTGATCCGCCGTGTTCCGCCACGACCGTTTGCGCCCCTTTGTGCAGGTTCCGGGCGCGCGCATAGTACCCCAGCCCCGCCCAGTGCTTCAGCACGTCATCTAAAGGCGCTTCGGCCAGCGACTGCACGGTCGGGAACCGGGCTATCCACTTGTTATAAAACGAGATGACAGCCGCCACCGTCGTCTGCTGCAACATGATCTCCGACACCCAAACGGCATACGGGTCGTGGGCGAGCCGCCGCCAGGGCAGGTCGCGCTTGGCACCGTCGTACCAGGCGAGGAGATCAGAGGCGAATTGGTCTTGCTGGTCTGTCATTGCTTTAGGCTGGAATCTTCGCCTCGCTCGCCCGCAATTTGCTCTTGTCGTCGCTGTCCGCACCGGCGTCGAGCGAGATGTCCAGGTTCGGGGCAGCCCCAAGCATCACCTGGTCGTAGGCAGCGCGCATCTGGCGGGCGGCCCTCAGAGGCGGCATGAAGCCGTTATCGGTGCCGAGGCCCGGCACGAGCAGGGTCTGGATGATGTCGCCGTGCTCTTCGTTAAAGGCGCGGACGGCGCGCAGGGCGGCCCGGAAGGCGAGGTAGGCGTTGACGGTCCGGCTGACGTTCTGCGGGACCCGCATGGTGGGGGCGACAATAAGAAAGGGGAATTGGGTGGCCTGGGTGATAACGACCTCAGCCTGCCCGACGACAAGCTCGCCGCCATGCCGGTCGTAGATAAGCTGCTGGACCTCGGTTTCGATGTCTTCGCCCAGGAACTCGTCGATCTGGGCATCCAAACCGCCGTCCATGCGCCCGAAGGAGTTAGCGGGGGAGACAAGGGCATCGGCTTCCAGGGTGAAGATATTATCGCAGGTGACGGAGACATCGGGCAGGCCGGGGAAGTAAGCCTGCCAAGCCTCGACGAGCGGCAGATGGGGGTCGCAGAGGATGATGCGGAGGGCAGAATAGTGGGCAGACATGGGGCTATTATAGCACGAAGGAGGCCGATCCTCTCCCCGTCGCTACCCGCCGACCCCCCCCTCGGCGGGAAGGGTGTGTCAACGGGGGTTTGACTGGTCTGGTCGGGGGCCTGCCGTGACCGGAGGGCCTGCTGTTAAGAGGTGCCCTGGCCCCTTTGACACACCCTTCCCTCCGAGGGGAGGGTCGGCGCGTAGCGACGGGGAGAGGATCACCCAAACCGCCCCGAGACATACGCTTCGGTGTCTTTATCCTTGGGGTTGGTGAAGATCTGGTCGGTGTCGCCGAACTCCTTCAATTCGCCGCGTAGGAAGAAGCCCGTCTTCTGGGAGACGCGGGCGGCCTGCTGCATGTTGTGGGTCACGATGATGATCGTGTACTGCTTCTTCAGGTCATCAATGAGCTGTTCGATGCGGAAGGTGCTGTTCGGGTCGAGGGCCGAGCATGGCTCGTCCATCAGGATCACTTCCGGCTCGACGGCGAGTGTTCGGGCGATGCACAGGCGTTGCTGCTGGCCGCCGGAGAGGGCGAAGGCGGACTGCTTCAGCTTGTCCTTGACCTCATCCCACAGCGCGGAGCCTTGCAGGGTGCGCTCGACGATGTCGTTGAGCCGCTTGCGGTTGGTCATGCCGTGGATGCGCGGGCCGTAGGCGATGTTGTCATAGATAGACATCGGGAATGGGTTGGGCTTTTGGAAGACCATGCCGATCCGCTTGCGGAGGTCCACCACATCCACAGCACGGTCGTAGATGTCCTCACCGTCAACGGTGACCTTGCCGGTCAGCCGCGTGCCGTCAATAAGGTCGTTCATACGGTTCAGGGTCCGCAGGAATGTGGACTTGCCGCAGCCGGATGGCCCGATCAGGGCCGTCACCTGGCGGTCAGGGACGACGATATTGACGCCTTTGAGGGCCTGGAACGCGCCGTAGTAGAAGTCCACGTTCTCGGTCAGGACCTTGGGCGCGGTCGGCGCGGCGGACTGGCCCCGCGCGATCTCCTGGATGGAGCCGAGGCCGGTATTGCCGCCGAGAGAACTATCGGTTTCAGAAGGGCTATAGGTTTCAGCCATGGATATTACTTTTCTTCTTGCATGCTGCTGCGGGTCGCGAAACGGGCGGCGATGCTGAGAACAAGGATCAGCGTGATCAGGACGACCGCAGCGGCCCAGGCAAGGTTTTGCTTGTCAGGACTGACATCCTGCGAGTAGTTGTAAATACGCAGCGGCAGGGCGTCAATGGGCGCGTTCAAGGTGGGAATCTTGATACCGGCGACCTTGTGTGTGGAGAAATACTCGCTGCCCAGGATGGTGAACAGCAGCGGGGCGGTCTCACCGGCGATGCGCGCCAAGGCCAGCATGATGCCGGTGATGACGCCTCCACGCGCGGCGGGCAGGACGACGCTCCACATGGTCCGCCACCGGGTCGCGCCCAAGGCAAGCGAAGCTTCGCGTAAGGAGAACGGGACCAGCCGCAGGATCTCCTCAGTCGTCCGCATGACGGTCGGCACCATCAGGATGCCCAGGGCGAAGCCGCCCGCGTAGGCCGAAAAACCCTGACCGGGGTGACGCGCGGCGATGGGGGCAACCACGGCGGCATAGGCGAAGATGCCGATGACGATGGACGGGATGCCGTTCAGAACGTCCGTGAAGAACCGGACGAGCGAGGCGAAACGGCCCCTGGCTTCCAACTGATAAATGCCGCCCAAGATGCCCAGCGGCAGGCCGATGGTCGAGGCGGTGCCAAGCAGGACCAGCGTCCCGAAGATAGACTGAAACATGCCGCCCTGTTTAGGGTTGATGTTGTCGGGGAGGCGCGTAAACAGCGAAAGGCGCAGCGAGCTGAAGCCTTTGGAGATCAGGAAAAACAGCACCAGCCCCAGAACCAGGATCGCCAGACCAGCCGCCAGCACGCAGAGTGTCAGCATCAGGCTGTTGAGGAACTTGCGCCGCCCGACGCTGCCGCCGAGCCTGCGCTGAGGAATGTTTGGAGGGGCATTTTGTGGGAGGACGATACTCAAAGCTTACTTCCCCCCTTGCACGTCTTTGGCCGTGTAGAAGACCAGGAGCCGCGCGCAGATGTTCACGAAGACGGTGACGCAGAACAGGACCAGGCCGATCTCGACCAGGGCGGAGATGTTCAGCCCGGGGATTGCCTCATTGAACTTGTTCGCCAGGACGCTGGACATGGTGTAGCCCGATTCGAACAGCGAGAATGAAATCCCCGAAGGGGTGTTCGGCGACTGGTTGCCGATCAGCATCGTGACCGCCATGGTCTCGCCCAGAGCACGGCCCAGGCCCAGGATGACCGCACCGATGATGCCGGACTTAGCATAGGGAATGACCACCTGGGAGATGGTCTCCCACTGCGTTGCACCCAGGGCATAGGAGCCTTCGCGCTGTGACCGCGGGATCGCCCGCAGGATATCGCGCGTGACGGCGGTGATGAACGGCGTCACCATGATCGCCAGGATCACGCCCGCCGCCAGCATGGAGTAGCCCGCCCCTTGGCCCGCGAACATCCACCCGATGAACCGCCGGTCCTGAAGGTGTGCATTCAGGATGGGCTTGAAGATGAACACTTTCAGGAAGGGGATCAAGATGAAGATGCCCCACAGGCCATACACAACGCTGGGGATGGCCGCGAGCAGCTCGATCAAAAAGGTCGCTGGGGTGCGTATCCAGCGCGGAGCCAGCTCGGACAGGAAGATGGCCGCGCCGACTGAGACCGGGACGGCCAAGACAAGCGCGATGAATGACGAGTACAGCGTTCCTTGAATGAAGGAGAGCGCGTGGTAGCTGTCTTTTTCCTCGTTCCAGTCCGACTTGGTGATGAATGACAGGCCGGTGTGGTGGATGGACTGAAGGCTGGCCCCGGTGAGCTGCCAGACCAGCCAGAGGATGATGACGAAGATGCTGAGGGAGGCCAGGAAGGTGACCGCCGAATAGATCGAGTCGCCGATCCGCGCCCCCGTCAATGCGGGCGGGAGGCGGCGCGGCTGGGCGGTCGAGGGCACCCGAGTCGCCGCAGGCGGCGAAGCGCTGCGGCGAGGGACGCTCGGTGCGCGATCAGCCATAGGGTTCATTTCTCCAAAGACAGCCCTGCCCGCGCTTGTCTCTCGGATCGAGAAGACCGGCGGGGGCAGATTGCTCTTGACACGGCATTGTTCTTGACACGGTGATGCCAGGTATCAACGGATGGTCGAGACGGCGGCCAGCGCGCGCTGCCGGACACCGGCAGGCAAGGGCGCGTAATACATCGGGCCGGCATCCTTCTGGCCCGTCGTCAGCATCCACTGAAGCATCTTCTTGACTTCGGGCTTGGTGCCGTTCCGGTAGACCAGCAGGTAGGTGAAGCCGGTGATCGGGTAGCCCTTGGCAGCCGATGTGTTGACGGCGACCTTACGGAAGTCGGCGGGCAGCGGCACGGCATCCACCGCGATCGTCGTGCTCTCGACGGTGGGATAGATACCCACGCCCTTCGCGTTGCGGACAGCAGCGTAGGGAATCACATTTGTGACCGCATAGTTCAGCTCAATATACCCGATGCTGCCCTCATTCGTCTTGATATACTGCGCGACGCCCTGGTTGCCCTTGCCGCCCAGGCCGTTGGGCCAGTGGACGGACTTGCCCGCGCCAACGCTGCTCGCCCACTCGCCGCTCGTCTCGGCTAGATAGGTCGTGAAGATATTAGTCGTACCCGACCCATCCGAGCGATGCACCGGCGCGATGGTCGTGCTTGGGAAATTGGTGCCACGGTTGATCTTGACGATGGCCGGGTCGTTCCACTTGGTGATTTTGCCCAGGAAGATGTCTGCAATCACGGTCGGGGTGAGCTGGATGCCAGGGCCGACGCCGGGGATGTTATAAGCGACCACGACCGCGCCTGCCACCGTCGGGATATGCAGGATGCCCGGTGCGGCGCTCATCTCAGCCGCATTCATGGGTGCGTCCGATGCCCCGAAGTCCACGGCATGGGCGGTGATGTTCTTGATGCCGCCGCCGGACCCGATGGCCTGGTAGTTGACGGCGGGGCCGCCTTCACCGTGATACTCCTGAAACCATTTCTGGTACAGAGGATTGGGGAAGGTCGCGCCCGCGCCGTTAATCTGCGCCTGCGCCGCTGCGCCGCCGAGGACGGCAAGGCTCACGGCGGCGAGGACCGCCCCTTTGAATGTTTTGCTGATAGATTTGATCATTGCTGAGACTTTCTCCTGCAGTATGAAGACGGGGGAGGGCGGAGGCGGGCCCGGCCCGCCCCAGCCTCTCCAAATTGGCTAGAACTTGACCTGAACCTCGCCGGTCAGCAGGCCGTAACGAGGCGGATTGTTCGGGTTAGCCCCTCCCGCACCCGGAAGATGAGCCACTGCGTCAGGGCGTGTGTACCACACACGGAGACGAGTCGCCTTGTCCAAGTTATACAAGGCGCCATAACCCAGGTTCTTGTCCGTGTAGAAACGGCTCCCACCAGGACCCTCCCCACGACGTAGAACGTCATACTGCGCCGCCAGCGTCAACGGGTGCGCCCCCGTCTGCCCGAACGTGAACCCACCCACTACGTAATACCCGTCGATGTGGTTGTCCTTGGCATACACCGTCGTCAGGGCCGTCGCACCCGGAGAGGCGAAGTAGGAGCGCTGCTCAAACAGGCCACCCACATACTCCGCGTTCACAAACGGGCCGCTCGGCAACACCACTTGGATATCCGCCCCGTACAGCTCCTTCTTCCGGCCCGTGTACGTCGAACCCGTTCCCGCCGCCGGAGCCGCCAGCACCCCCGGCACGTTCACCTGCCCGTAGTAGTACGACCCACCCAGGCTCACCACCTTGTTCGCGCTCTGGTAGCCGATGTGATACACCTGGTCCTTGAACTTATCCGTGTCCTCGCTCGTGCGCCCCGTCCCGTTGACCAGGGCCGCCGTCAGCTTCAGACCCGCCGGAAGAAAGAGCAACTGCTGGGACGTGTTATAGGATAACTGAATGCCCTTGTCGTAGTCCTGAGAGTTGAAGATCCCCGCGCCCCCCTCGCTGAACGCTAGAGGACGTTCCGGACTGATGTATGTCGCCGACGAGGTCGGCAGGATGTAGCCGAACGGAGTGGGGAACAGGCCTGCCGTCGCCGTCAGGTTCTTCTTGATGTCTCCGTTACCGAATGTGTAGGCCGCATACGCCTCGCGCGTCGTCACCTGCTGGTTGGTCGTGGACACCGCCCCTGAAGCGTCGAACTGCAAGCCGTAGCGCGAGTTGGGGGTCAGAGCACCCGTGAACTTGATCCGCGCCCGCCGCACATCGAACGAGGACGGGCTGTTGCCGCTCAGGTAGTTGCCATTGTAGCTGCCCGCGCCGCCGGCTACTCCCTGTGGGAAGCGGTCCAGCCCGCCCTGGCCCGACGCGGCCGCTTGGAAGCGCGCCTGGATGTAGCCGCTGATCTGGAACTTGCGGTCCGCACCCGCCCCATAGGAGTTGTCCGCCGTCGCCTGCGCCTTGTTGGCGAGAGCCTTCGCGTCGAGAACGTCGGCCCGCAGGGCATCGATGTCGTCCTGGGCCTGCTTCAAGTTCGTCTGGATCGTGTCCAGCTCGGGCCGGAACTTGTCAATGAGTGCCTGGATCTGGTTCAGCTCGTCCTGGGTCAGCCCCTGGGCGGCAGCAGGGGGCGGGGTGCCGTTCTGCTGGGCCATCTTGATCTCATCAAGGGTGAGCAGCATGCGGTTGATCGCGACGGCGAACTCGTAGCGCGTCATGGGGCGCTTGCCGCCGTAGGTGCCGTCGGGGTAGCCGATGACGATACCTCGCTTGGCGAGGTTCTGGACGGCCTCATAGGCCCAGTGGTTGGTGGGCGTGTCCAGGAACGGGGCCGCCTGGGCCTTCGCCTGGGGGGCGCCGGCAGCGGCTCCCAGAGCCAAGAGGCCGCCGGCCAGTGCCGCAGTCCAAATTTTCAAGTGTGTCCTCCTCGGGAATGATCACGCGGGGCATACCCGCGTGTCAAGCATAATAATACCATGCACGCAGTTTTTTAAGAATGATTGCGACGGCAGTTTACCAGGTAAATGTTAAGGCAATGTTAAGAAGGGATTGTAGGGGAAGAAATTGAATCAAGAAGGCGCCACTTATCAGTAAAGCGGCCCTCAACGATTATTATGACAAAGGACGGCGTACCATGCGGCTACTCCCACGCGAGGAGCGTTTCTTCGACCTATTCGACAAGATCGCCGAGAAGGTGGTCGTGGCAGCGGAGGTCCTGGAAGACACGCTCCAGGATTACGGGCATCTCGCCGAAGCGACCACCAAGCTGCGTGCTCTGGAACACGAGGCCGACCAGCTCGTCCACGAGGCCATGGACCGGCTCAACAAGACATTCGTGACGCCCCTCGACCGCGAAGACATCCTGGCCCTCACGCATGTCCTCGACGACGTGCTGGATTACACGCAGTCGGCGGCGGACTGCATGAGCCTTTACGGCATCCCCGCCACCATCCCGTACAGCTTGGAGATGGCGACGACACTGGTTTCCGCCGCGCAGCAGATCCGCCAGGGCGTCACCGGCCTGCGGAACTTCGGGGACATCCGGGGCATCCTCGATCCCTGCGTGCGAATCAACTCACTGGAAAACCAGGGCGACGCCACCAACCGCCAGGCCCTACGCGCGCTGTTCGGGGGTGGGCAGGACGCCGTGACGATCCTCAAATGGCGCGAGGTCTACGAGCACCTCGAAACCGCACTCGACCGCTGCGAGGATGTCGCCGACGTGCTGCAGACCATCGCCGTCAAGAACAGCTAACCCAAGAACAGCTAACCCGAGAACAGCCCGCAAAGGACCCCCACTTGGATCACACGTTTATCTGGATCGGGATCATCGTCGTCCTGGCCCTGAGCTTCGACTTTTCGAATGGCGTCCACGACGCCGCTAACGCCATCGCCACCACCGTCACCACCCGCGCCCTCTCCATGGGCAAGGCTGTGGCGATGGCCGCCGTCCTCAACATGGTCGGGGCAGTGGTCAGCACGGCGGTCGCCAAATTCATCGGCAAGGGACTGGTTGATGCCCACTTGGTGACGCTGCCCATCGTAGCCGCTGCCCTGGTAGGGGCAATCAGTTGGAACCTGCTGACCTGGTATTACGGCCTGCCGTCCTCCTCCTCGCATGCCCTGATCGGCGGGCTGGTGGGGGCATCGCTGTTCGCTTTCGGGCCGCTTGCGGTCCATGCAGAGGGGCTGATCAAAACCATCGTCGCGCTGGTGACCTCGCCCCTGGCCGGGTTCGCATCGGCCTACCTGCTGATGCGCGGCCTGCTGCGCCTCGTCCGGGACCGGCCCTACACGCCGACCATGCGCGGCTTCCGCCGACTCCAGATCGTGTCCGCCGCCTTCATGGCCTTCTCGCACGGCTCGAACGATGCCCAGAAGACGATGGGTGTCGTCACGCTCGCGTTGATCAGCGGCCACCTGCTGCCCAGCCAGGCGGCCGTGCCGCTGTGGGTGATCCTCTCCTCCGCCGCCGCCATGGCACTGGGCACGGCGGTCGGTGGGTGGCGGATCATCAAAACGATGGGAAGCAAGCTGGTGGACCTGACGCCCGCCCACGGGTTCGCGGCGGAGACGGCAGCGGCGGCCGTGATCCTAGTCGCCACGCATTTGGGCCTGCCGATCTCCACGACCCACGTCATCGCGTCCTCGATTCTCGGCGTAGGCGCGACCCGAAGGGCCAACAGCGTGCGCTGGGGGACAGCGACCAACATCATGCTGGCGTGGGTCCTAACCATCCCCGGCGCGGGTTTGGTGGCGGGGCTGATTGCGCTGGTGGTGCGCCACCTCTGACGGGCGCCTCCAATGGGCCGGACGCACGGAAAAGCGCCACGGAACTCATTCCGTGGCGCTTCGCATGTGGGGGATGCTCCGCCCGTCAGCCGGCGCTGATCTGCGCGGCCCCTTTACCGCCCTGGCCCGAGGCAGGCAGAGCGGCGGGCTGGACAGCGGGCTGGAGATAGATCGGGTTGCTGAAGATCCAGGGCTTGGCGCCCAGGCAGAGGCTGCCGATGCGGTGCTTGTAGAGGAAGACCTCGACGCGGTAGACGCCCGGAGTCTGGGCGGCATATTCGAGCCGTCCACCGCGCGCGGCGGCGACCAGGCGGCCATCCCTGTATAGGCGGACCAGGGACCGAGTGCGCGGCGCCTGCGCGATGAGGGTGAAGGGAGTCCGCCCTGCGCCGGCCTCGATGGGAAAGAGTAAGGCATCGCCCATCAGAGCGAGGGGTGGGCGGTTTGGGCCGGCCTGGGTCGGGAGTGGCTGCGGCGGGCCGGCCTCGAAGAGAAATCCGGTCGGATCGGCATAGTTGTCGTAGGCCATGTAGCAATGTCCCGCCGCCAGTGCGCCGTGGACCAGGGCATCGTCCTTCTCTCGCGCTGCCTTTCCCCGGCCAGCGGGCGGCTCGCCGTAGGAGAGGGGCCGGGACGTCACCACATGGGTCCGCAGCGTGCGGAAGATCTCTTCATAGGTGGGGAACGGGTAGGAGCGGTGGGCAAACTTCATCACTGCATGGGCATCCAGCGAGGCGATGCCGACGACGCGGCGGGCGGGCAGGCCGGGCTGGGGCGGGGCGGTCAGCTTGTCCCAGAGGCGAAGCTCGGGGGCGGGGCGGGCGGAGACCAGGTGGAAGGCGCTCTGCGGGCTGCGGCTGTGGTAGCGCCGCCAGACTTCGGCCAGGGCGGGCAGGTTGATCTTGGTGCGGGCGATGGCGCTCAGGTTGAAGACCTCCAGCCCTGTCCCCTCTTCCAATCGCCCGAAGTCGCGCCAGTGGTCCTTGAGGTCGCAGGGGAGGGCGACGAACCCCAATCCGCCCGACTGCGCGATGGCCCGCTGGGCGGCGACCGCCTCGTGCGGGGCGGGCAGGAAACCATCGGGGACATCTAGGGCGAGCAGGTGCCCCGTATCCGTCGTCACTTCGGTGCCGATCAGGATCAGGGTGCGCCCGCGCCAGCCGTCCTGCCCGTCCGCCCGCGCTTGGAGGCTCGAAT
This sequence comes from Armatimonadota bacterium, assembly GCA_031363565.1. Classification (GTDB taxonomy): domain Bacteria; phylum Armatimonadota; class Armatimonadia; order Armatimonadales; family Capsulimonadaceae; genus JANXMY01. The sequence goes on from JANLUQ010000300.1 coordinate 10,781, forward strand.
GGTCGCACAGAACGAGAAAATCCAGGCCCGCCTCATTGGCGGCCGACGCG
>JANLUQ010000370.1:0-2925 GCA_031363565.1 Armatimonadota bacterium
CGCACAATCATTGCCGGCCGGCGCTACGTCGCCTATTTCAACGCTTGGGACCGGGCCGACGGCTTGCTGGCTGTCGGCGTTGCGGTCAGCACTTCACCGTCCGGCCCATTCGTGCCGGTCGCGGATACTCCTCTGTTGGTCCAGAAAGATCTCGGTGGCTGCATTGACCCAAGCTGCTTCCAAGATGACGACGGCAGCCTCTACCTAGTTTGGAAGAACGACGGCAACAGTCGGGGCCAGGACACTTGGCTATGGGTGCAGAAGCTTTCGACCGATGGGCTACGCCAGATTGGGACGGCCACACGGCTCATCAAGCAGGACCAGGCCTGGGAGGGCAGTCTAATTCAGGCCCCCACCCTGTGGAAGCACGGGGCGACTTACTATTTGTTCTACTCGGCGAATTACGAGGGATCGTGTAGCTATGCCATCGGCTACGCTACCGCCCCCTCCGTCCTAGGTCCGTTCACCAAGCCCCAAAACGGGCCTTGGCTGGCAACAACGGGCAGGGTTTGTGGGCCGGGCGACGAGCATATTGTGAAGGCGAATGATGGGAGGGCGTGGATGGCCTACAATGCCTGGCAGAAGGGGCCGGGTTCTTACCGCAGCATGAACGTAGACCCGCTGGTCTGGAGCGGGGACGTGCCGTACTTGCTCGGCCCTTCGCGCTGACCCTAAGCTACCCACGTTCCGGATTCCCAACCCACCAAATTTGGGTGCGGGACGGAGCCTGATCTCCCGGTAGTCCTATTCTGCTAACGTGAGGAGGTACCTCAATATGATTATCATAATCACTCTGCTGCGAGCTTTCCTCTTCACGCTGCTTTTTCTGGTCGGCGGATCGGCACTGGCCCAGCAGGGCGGCGACACGATCGGCAGCATCAAGGGGACCCGCACCCATTCACCCGCGAAGGCTGTTCGCCATCCGAAACCGTCTGTCCGCCCTGCCGCGCCGCGCCGCCGGGTCGTCGCCCGTCCTGCCGTCCATGTGGCCCCGCGACGGGTCGCCGTCAGGCCGTCGCGCCGCCTGAACCGGGGTGGGGGCAGGCCGGCCCGTTTCGCGGGTCGGTCGGGTACGGCTTTGACGGCCTCGTCGCCCCCGATCCTGACCGGGTTCCCCATGATCGGCGTGTGGTACGAGCCGGAGTATGACGCGGCGGGCAAGTTCGGCCACTGGGTGGCGGGGCGTGACAACCACAGCGGCACGCCGATCCTCGGCAACTACAGCAGTAATGACCCTGCAGTCATTCGGTCCCAGTACCAGGCGATGCGCGAGTGCGGGGTGAACTTCATCATCCTGAATGATAACCAGACGATCTTCGCGGATGCGGGCATCACCGACCGCAATATCCGTGCCTGGTTTGACTTCATGGATGCCCTGCCCGCCGAGCAGCGGCTGCCGCTGTGCATCTCGTTCGGCGGAGAACTAAACTTTCGCTCAGATAGAGGGGCTTTTTTAGAAGCCTCTGATTACATCTGGAAGTCCTACGCGCGACACCCGAGTTATTTGCGAATGGATGGGAAGCCTCTCTTGCTCAAGTACATCGAGAACGATGTGTTTCCCGACTGGACTGACGCGCGCTTCACCGTCCAGCGCTATTACAACGCCGGAGGAGGCCGCCATGAGCAGGACGCGCATGGTGGGTGGGGTTGGGGTTCCTACCCATATCCGTCCGACAACTCAGAGTGCATGAGTTTCTTTTCGGGTCGCACCATCACGAACCCGGTTTTCCGGGACCGGACGTTTATCGACCGCCGAGGTGGTGAGTATTATAAAGAATGCTGGGTCCGCGTGCTCAAGGCCCATCCGCGCTACGTTGCTATCACCAGTTGGAACGGCTGGGAGGAGCAGACGGCTATCGAAGACTCGACTGACTGGCACGACCAGTACGGGCTATCCTGTCCGAACTGGTATCGCCAAATCACCAAAGGATACGCTTACCTACGTCTCCATCTGCTGGTCCACGGCTTCTACTATAAGGACGCCTCGCGACTAGAAGTGTACTACTGCACCCGGCATCTCAAACTGCTACATGTCCTAGAATACCCGCACCTGATGCCGACGATCACGACGCCGGAAGGCTGGCTGGACCGTGTCCCGAAACTGCCATGGGCGGGCAAGCTGGAGCCAGAGCCATGACGCTTTCTCAGATCAATGCCGCCTCGCGCGGCTGGAGCAAGCCTGATCTCTATAGCCTCCAAAATCGGGAGAAGCGATAAAAGACACCATGGAATATCTTATACTCCTTGTGCTCGGATTTCCTTTGGGAGCGGTGTTCGCGGTCTTCCTGCGCTGGTTGAGCTGGCAGAAAAAAGATCTTCGCAGTCAGCAAGGCGTCGCAAACGGTTGGGTAGGGTTAGCAGGCGCTGTCATCATCAATCTCCTCATGGCCGCGCTGCACGCCTTCCAGCACAACCCACGCGCAGTGCAGAGGGAAATTGTTGAGACTGCGATCTTTATCTCTTTGTTCTTTGGGGCCTGGGCAGAAACGCGACGCTTCCAGAAGGAGCGCTGAACAAAGAGTGACGGCAAGCCTCAGGACAGCGAAGGGCACCCCAAGCAGAGGAGAATTCGATGAACATGGACATTACACCCACCGACGACTATGTGCTTTACGCCGACACGAAGAAGTCTCTGAGCGGCCTCAACAAGCGAATGCTATTTCTCTTGCTGCCTATGGTAGTGTTTTCGTTTATCTTCTGCGGCGCCCTGGCCCATATGTTCACGCCTCAACCTATCCTGCCGGGACAACACAACCCGCCGCCACAGGTTTCTTCCACGGCCGCCCACATCTCCTGGTTTCCCTGGTTCCTGCTGGCCGAATGCGTCTCCTTGTACGTCATTGTGGCGCGCGCTCACAAGAAGCAGAAGAAGCCCATCGTCGTTCTCAGCGCGGAGGGTATCACGGTGGACACCACAGCGACGCA
>JANLUQ010000392.1:0-4318 GCA_031363565.1 Armatimonadota bacterium
GCGTTCCCGCCGGGGCGTTCGACTTTAAGTGGCCCACCGGCGCGGCCCTCTATGACAATGACACGCGCACCAAACTGTACCGTGATGCGTCCGGCAGATGGGTTAAGCGCACAGATGTTGCGGAAGAGATCGCCCACACCCCCAGCCGCGTGTCGGCGGCGGATTTTGCGCCCTGGGTACTCCTGGCCTCGCTAGCCGCTCTGTTCACGTTAGGATACCTGCGATGGCGACGACGCGCTTCTGCCTGATTGGCCTCTGCGCCCTGGTCCTGAGCCTCTGCTTTGCGGTATCGTGGCACGGGCCGGTGGATACCCAGACGCTCAACGGCTGCGGCCCGAAGAGTCTGTCTGCAGTGTCCCGGCGTCTGGGCGTGGAGGTCAGCCAGGAGCAGGTGCTGCGGATGATGGGCGATCACGCCGAGGTGTCGAGTTTTGCCGACCTGCAAGCCGCCGCTGGCCGCCTGGGCCTGAAGGCGACCGGCGTAGACACGACCGTGCAGGAAATGGCGCGGAGCAAGACCCTCGGCATCCTGCATGTCGAGGGCTTTCACTTCATCGCGGTGGTCGGGTATCAGCCGTACTCGCTGGTGGTCGTGGACCCCGCTTCGCCGAGCTATCCCCAGGAACAGGTCTTGTCGTATGCCGCCTTGCAGCAGGTCTGGGATGGCCGGATGCTGACGGTCGCCCGGTGAGCGGGAGATCAAGGGAGAAAGGCCCCCCGTGATAGCCCCCATGCCGCACGGCGGCGAAACATCCGACCACACATCCGGCCGGAGGGCGCGGCGCACCGCGCTCCTGCCGCTGGCCCTGATCCTGCTGCTGCAAAGCCTCGCCTCCCTCAGCCTCCGCAACACGGCCTACCTGGATGAAGCCCTCTACCTGTGGGCGGGGCGGCAGATCGTCCACCACTGGCAGGGTGGGCCTCCGACGGACGATTTCGCACAGCTTTTCTCCGGCACCCCCTACCTGTATCCTGTCCTGGGCGGGCTGCTGGACTCCGTCAGGGGCCTGGAAGCCGCGCGCCTGTTCTCTCTGGCCTGTATGCTGGGCGCGACCGTCGCCGTCTACGCCCTGACACAAACCCTCTATGACCGGCGCAGTGCGGTCTTCGCGGCGGCCCTCTTCGCCGGGCAGGGGTCCGTGCTGTTCCTCGGCCACTTCGCCACTTACGACGCCTTGTGCCTGGCATTGCTGGCCGGGGCGACGCTGCTGGCCCTCAAAGCGGGCGCGGCCCGCACCCCTTGGGGCGCATTTGCGGTGGGCGCGGCGCTCCTGCTGGCGGTGGCAGCCAAGTACGCGGGGCTACTGTATGTCCCGATGGTGCTGCTGGTTTTCGGCTGGCAGACGGCGCGGAGTCACGGCTGGGCGCAGGCGTTGCTCCGCTCCGGGATCGCCCTGGCTGTCATGGCCTGCGGGGCACTGTTGCTGGTCCTGGTCGCGGGTCACAGCATTTGGGACGGCCTGAACAGTACCACTCTGAATCGCACGGCATTTCATCCGGCCTCGCCGTGGTGGGTGGCCCGGCGGGCGCTTTCCCTCGGGGGAGGCTTCACCCTACTCGCCGCGCTCGGCTGGTGGCTGGACGGCCGCCGCAGAGGGCACCCGATTTGGGTCGCGCTGCTCGCCACAGCGTTCCTCGCGCCCGCCTATCACATCGCCGACGCGGAGGCGATGTCCCTGCACAAGCATATCGCCTACGGCCTTTTCTTCGCGGCTCCCCTTGCCGGATATGCGGCGGACCGTCTGTGTCCACTGCACCTGAGTAGCCGACGCTGGGCCTTCCGCAGCGTGGCTCCCTCCCGGCGGCCTGACTGGCTGGCCGGAGCGGCTGTTTGCGCCCTGCTCTTTGTGATAGGGATCAGTCAGGCCTACCAGGAGTTTCACGGCTGGCGAAACACGGACGCTTCTGTCCGTGCCCTGCGCGCCAGTCTCCGGCCGGGGGACCACATCCTGGCGGAGATGTCGGAAGTGCCGCGATATTACCTTCAGGATAAAGCCGGGCCGCAGCAGTGGAGTAATTTCCCCTGGTTCCAATATGGCCCCAGCGCCCTTCATGGCACACAGGCGTTCCAAGCCGCCACCGATGAGGGCTATTTCGACTTGGTCATTCTGCACTACGAGGAGGGCACCGCACTGGCCCATCGCATTGACCCGATCCTCAACGACGGCAAGCACTACACGCTGATCGTGAAACAGCCCGGCTTCTGGATTTGGCGCAGGAAGAAGGCCGCGATTCAGGAGCCGCGCCCGTCGTCCAACCGGGTATCGCCGCCACTCGGGGGGACGTGAACGGGTAAGGCCGCGTCCGGGTGATCGGCGAGGCTCGTTCGCCGGTCCTGAACTCCCAGCCACAGCACACCGGACAGCATCAGCAGCATGACGAAGAGCCAGAATGCCCTCAGCAGCACCAAAGTCTTGTCCTCGGGCGAGGCGGCGGCCAGGACCAAACCGACCAGGCAGATCGCCCCGGCCAGGGTCTGGGGCGTCTGCGGCACCTTCCTTTGGACCCGGCTGCGATGTTTGGGGGTGATCGCGAACCGCGTCTTCTGGCCCAAAACGACCAGCAGCAGGCTTGCCAAGAGGACCGGGAAGCTGCCGAAGCTCAGGACGATGCCGCGCCAGGTCGTCTTGCGCCGGGCGGCGTGCCAGAACGCAAGCTGCGAGAAGAAGAAGTAGGGCAGGAAGCGGCCCAGGAACGTCGGCATGTCCGCGCCGCGCAGGGCCGAGACGCCCAGGAGCAGGAAGAGGAACGGCACCAGCAGATAGACCAGGTCGCGCAGACCCGACAAATAGTGGGTGCAGGCTAGGCCGTATTGGACGCGCTGGGGCAGGCTGAGGCCGTCCCGCTTTGGCAAGAGCAGCATCCGCCAGTGTCGGCGCAGGACGCCCAATGTCCCCGTCGCCCACCGACCCTGCTGGGCGAAGTAGGAAGGCAGATCCATCGGTCCCAGGCCCCGCGCCAGCACTTCGGGCAGGAAGACGCTGCGCCAGCGCGGGTGCAGCAAGAGCGAGGCGGCGAAGTCCTCCGTCACCGAATCCTGCGGCAGCCCGCCGATCTCGTCGAGCGCATCGGCCCGGATGACGACATTGGTGCCGCAGATGAAGGCGGCGTTCAAGGCAGCCTTGCCGGGGCAGAGCACCTGGTAGAACAGGCTCTGCTGGTCGTTGGCCCAGCGCGCGACGGGGTTTTCTAAATTACGGTAATACTGGCCGGTCTGCACCCAGCCGATAGATGGGTCAGTGAAGGGCGCAATCGCTCGTGCGAGAAACTCTTCCTCGGCGATCTGGTCCGCATCGAACAGGACGATCAAAGCATCCCCGACGGCCCCCACCGTCTGCCGCGCCCACTCGATGTTGCCTGCCTTTGCGCCGCCCCCCACCGGGCGGGTGACGCAGACCACGCCCATCCGCTCTGCCAGCTTCTCGGCGGCGTACCAGTCCGGGTAGCCCGCCACAGACCCGTCGTTGCAGACCACGACCGTGACCTCGGCGTCCGGGAACAGCGTCAAATAGTGGGTGCGGGACCGAAGTGCGCCCTCGACGGTCAGCCCCAGCACATCGGGACCTTCGTTCACCGTGGGGATGAGGACGAAGACAGGCCGTGTGGACGGGTCTTCCTCGGCGAAGAGGACTGGGCTGGGCCGGGGCCAGAGCGTGTATTGCAAGCCCAGTCCGTGTGTCAGCCCGTGCATCTCGGCCAGAAGCAGCGGCAGGGCGACCCACCAGGCCGCCCAATTGATGACCTGAACGCGGAAGAGCAGATACCCTCCCGCACTCACCCACACGCCCGCCGCCAGGGCAGCCATCCGCGCTCCGCGCGCCCCGATCCGGCCTCCCATCCACCACCAGACCAGGAGCGGCGTCCCCAGCAAGAAGAAGACGCCCCAAAGGCTAGGGCCTTCCTGATCGTCCTGGGATGCCGGCTCGGGCGGCGGGGCGGAGTAGGAAGGGGGTGGGGGAGGAGACGCAATTTGGGCGACCGGCGTAAAGTGAGGTGGCACGACATGGGGGAGCGGCCTAAAGTGAGGCACCGGCTGCCCCTGACGCCGGTACATGCGGACGTAATCCACCTCGAATGTCTGCGGCCAAGCGCCCGGCTGCGGCTCGCCCGCGAAGCCGCCGCCGACTGAGGTATTGATGCGGATGTACATGGGCACGGCGGATGTCGGTCCCTGATCCGTGCCGCGCAGGACGCCGTCAATATACCAGCGGACGCTTCGAGGCTGCCACTCGACGGCGTAGGTGTGCCAGGCGCCCCAGTCGACGGCCGGGTCTGTCCAGTCGCAGTTGACCTGCTGATGCTGGCCGGTGTCGCCCCG
>JANLUQ010000445.1:0-2667 GCA_031363565.1 Armatimonadota bacterium
CCCAGCGGCAGGATATTTGCGGCCAGGGTGACTGCGACGCCGCCGGAGAGGGCGAGCCGGCCCGCGCGGCGTAGGGTGAGGGGAACGTGAACAGCGACCGGCTCCGGCTCCGGGCCGCGCATTGCTGCCAGTCCGAGGCCAAGCAGCGCCCAGTAGAGCAGGGATGCCTCACCGAACTGCCAGGAAGGGCTGGCCAGGGCGTCCACGGCTTGGCCCGCGACGAGGCTGAGCGAGGCGATGATCAGTGCGTCTTGACCGGGCGAGTGCCGCCGGTGCGTCTGCCGCAGACGAGACAAGCCTTGAAAGACGAACGCCGCCAGTGCCGCGGCGTAGAGACTCAGCCCGATTAGGCCGGTCTCCGCCGCCGTCTGCAAGTAGAGGTCATGGGCCTCCTCAGACAATGAAGGGCGCTCCGACGGCGTCAGGGGGCGACCAACCTGAGTCCACGTCCACTGCGCGCCGGGGTAGCGTCCCAGGCCGATGCCGTACAGCGGATGCGATGCAACCAGCCGTGAGGCACCCTCCCAGATCGTGAGCCGTTCTTGCCAGCTTTTGTCCACGCTGAGTTGGGAGAGCGTTCGGGCGCGCACTGTCAGCGGCGCGCGCAAGTCTAGGGGGGTGATAAGCAGCCAGAGGGCGAGCACGGCCCCAGCCAGCGCCGCTGCCGCCAGGAGAAGAGTGCGGCCCTCACGCCGGTGGTTGCCGGACCGAAAGAGCCAGAGGAGGCCAAACACCAGCGCGGCGGCCAAGGCCCCTACCCAGGCGCTGCGCGTTTGACTCAGAGCCAGGCAAAGCGCGCCCGCGCCAGCCGCCGCGACCCCGCCCAAACGCCAGCGGCCCCCGCGCGCCGTGAGAGCCACGGCCACGACCGGCGGCAGGAGCAGCAGCAGAACGCTCCCATAAAGCTGATGGTCCTGATATGGCCCGGTCAGGCCGCCGCCGCCTGGATGCAGGCCTTCCGCGATGCCCAGCAGCGCGAGTGCCCCGGCCAGCGCGACGACGACCCGCGCCGCCGTCCTCGTGTGGCGGAACAGGAGGCCCAGGCTAAGAGCCAGTCCGATCCCGGCGCTCCAGCGCAAAGCTTCGGTCAGCGCGACCCGCGCCCAGGGCGTCCCCAGGCTGCGGCCTGCCGACAGCAGAAGCCAGAGCAGCAGGCCCAGGAGCCAGAACTCCGGGCGTGTGATGGCGATGACAATCCTTTGCCTCATGGGAACCCCTCCATAGAACATGATTCAGTTGTGTCTGCTCAGATATGTCTGCTCAGAAAAGTGTGTCTGAAAGTATGCGTTTGTGGTGCTTGGATAAGATCGCCGGCGCGCGTCCGTGAGTGGGGCTGGCTTCCCGCCAAGTCTCCCGCCGGTCGAATGATCGCGTTTATTCTAGCACTGCCCCCGCCTGCTTGTCAAGAGGAGAAACAAGGAATTTTACGGGCGCCTCGCGAACATGCCTCCATGACCTCCAATGTCCTCACCCCAAGTACCCTCTGGCGTGCAACCCGCGCTTACTCATTTCCCGCCAGCGTGATCCCTGTCCTTCTGGGAACGGCGCTGGCAGGACGGGGGTATGGCTTCCCCGGCCATGCCCATTTCGACGGTCTCGTCTTTGCGCTGACACTGGTGGGCGCGGTCTTGGCACACTTCGGCGCGAATGTCCTCAACGACTATTTCGACTTCGTGAACGGGGTGGACACGCGGCCCGAGCATGGCAGCGGCGTTCTGACGGGTGGGCAGATGACTGCGCGGCAGGCGCTCACCTTCGGTGCGGCGCTGATGGCCGGGGCCGCCGTGTGCGGGCTGCTGCTTCTGCCCGGTCATGCCGCCGCTGTCCTACCGCTGGCCCTGATCGGGCTGGGATGCGCCGTTCTGTACCCGGCCGTCCTGAAACGCTATGCCCTGGGCGACTTCCTGATCATTCTCGCCTTCGGCCTAGGCCTGACGTTGGGCGCTTACGGGGTGCAGCAGAGCGGCGCGCTGTCCGCGCGTCAATGGCTGCTGGTCTCGTTCTACGCCGTCCCAGTCTGCCTCCTGGTGGATGCGATCCTCCACGCCAATAATCTGCGAGATGCCCCCGATGACCGCGCGGCCCATGTCCGCACCCTGGCGACCCTGCTGACGCCCCCCGCCGCGCAGGCTTTGCAGGTCTTCCTGCTGTTCGGGCCGGTCCTCTTCGCCGTGCTGGGCGTCCTGTTCCACCTGCTCCCGGTCTGGAGCCTCGCCACCCTGCTCGCCGTCCCTCTTCTGGTCAGTGCCTACCGAACGGGCAGCGTGCCCGCCACGGCGCAGACGCATCTTCTGTTCGGCCTGCTTTACACGGCCTCGCTCCTATTCAAGCCGGTCTTTGTCTAAGCACCCTTTCGATGAGTACGGCGAGGGCGACCCCGATCACATAGCAAAGGAGATTGGAAGCGTTGAAGCCGACGCCGAGGACCAAAGCTCCCACCCGGCTGTGCCGGGCCGCGACCAGCCAGGGAACCTGCGCGAACTTCAAGAACTCGATCCCGAAGCAGAACAGCGCCGCGGCCAGCGCGGCACGTTGGGTAGAGAGGGACGGGGAGAGAAAGCCGACCAGCCAGAAGGCCATCGTCGCGTACAGCACGTCCCCGGCGTTCTTCGCCAGCCACGGCGGCAGGAGGGCCGAGAACTTGCGCGATGCGAGGCCCACAGCGAT
>JANLUQ010000454.1:0-11224 GCA_031363565.1 Armatimonadota bacterium
GACTACGATAACTCCGGCCACCTCTCCGCCCTGCTCATCGGCACCGACCAGATTGCGCTCTACAAAGGCGACGGGCACGGGCACTTTACCGATGTCTCCCACGCCACGGGCCTGGACACCCTGCGCGGGCACTTCCTGGGGTGCGCGGTCGGCGACTACGACAACGACGGGTTCGAGGACGTGTACGTCTCCGGGTATCGAACGGGCTTGCTGCTGCACAACGACGGGGGCAAGTCCTTCACGGACGTGACGGCCAAAGCCGGCCTGAAGCCCCAGCCCTGGGGGACCGCCTGCGCCTTCGCAGAGATCATTCCCGGCTCCGGCAAGCTGGACCTGTTTGTCGGGAACTATGTCGCGTTTGGCCCGCAGACTGTGCCGCAGATGTGCCCTTGGCAGGGTGTCATGGTTGCCTGTGGCCCGGGACTGTATCAGCCGGAGTTCGGTGCTCTCTACCATAATTTAGGAGAGGGGCGGTTTAAGCGAGTGGGCTGGGGAATGGACAAGACTTCCGGCAAGGTCTTGGGAGCCGCGTTCGCTGATTATGACCATTCTGGTCGGCAGAGCATGTACCTTGCGAATGACATGGTTCCTGGTGATCTGCTTCGTAACGACGGCACACGCTTGGTTGATGTCGCGACCGCCTCGGGCACAGCCTTCGGCAGTGATGGACTTCCCCATGGGGGTATGGGGTTAGACTGGGGGGACTATGACAACGACGGCAACTTGGATCTGGTAGTTGGGACTTTCCAGAACCAGGCAAAAAGCGTGTTCCACAATTCGGGGAATGGCCTCTTTGAAGAGAGATCAAGTGCGCTAGGCCTGGTCCATCCGGTGCCGTTTGTTACCTTCGGGGTCAAGTGGCTGGATATCGACAATGACGGCTGGCTGGACCTACTGCTGGCGAGCGGGCATATCCAGGACAACGTGGCCCAGGCAAGTAAAGAACTGGCCTACCGCCAGCCAACCTTGTGCTTTCACAACGAGCAGGGGCAAAGGCTTGTGGACGTGAGCAATCAATCTGAGGCAGCACTCTCTCGCCCGATCGTGGGTCGGGGCCTTGCCGTCGGCGACTTCGACAACGACGGGCGCGTGGACGCCCTGGTCGTGGACAGCGAGGGGTCGCCCCTGCTGCTCCACAACGAGAGCACCCCGGTCGGCCACTGGCTGTCGTTGAAGCTCGTCGGGACAAAGAGCAACCGGGACGGTATCGGGGCACTTGTCACGGTGACGGCGGGCGGCTTGACGCAGACGCGCCTATGTCACACGGACGGCTCGTACCTATCGGCCTCGGACATGCGTGTCCACGTCGGCCTGGGCCAAGCCACTGTTGCTGAGACTGTCTCTGTTCACTGGCCCAGCGGCCATGTTGATACTCGACACGCCGTCGAAGCCGACCAAATTAGGACTATTCATGAGGGACAGTAGACCGATCTTTAACGTTTCGGTCTGCGCTTCCACGTTTCTTCCCCTCAGCCTCTCCCTTTTGGCTCCCACATGGCAAAGGCCGCCGGTGCAGCGGGGTTACCTTGCACCGGCGGCCTTTACTCTGATTGCTTCATCGCCTGCGATCTAGAGGTAAGGACATCTTCTAGACCGCGCTGAAAGTCGCGACGAACTTGGAATTGCCTGCACCTGCCGCCTGGCCCGCGCCGCCACCATCCGGTTGCGACTTGTTAGTGCCGCGAGGTACGCAGGGGTTCTGCCAGAAGCCCTGATCGCAGGTGGCATTGTTGTTTCCCCAGCCCGGCGAGACTTGGATGCCCTTCAGCCACTTGGCGTGACCATCAGCCATCCCATAGACGGCACCGTCAGAGTGGCGGCCCGTCGGGTGATTATAGTCGCCGTTGTTCTGGCCGTTGAAGACGGGCGGGTTTCCCAGATATCCCGTGTCATAGCGTGCAGCACTGGGCGGGTTGGTGTCAATCCACCCCGCACCGCCACCATCAGGTCCGGTCGCCAGGATGGAGTCAAGCTCGTTCGGGTCATCAACGGGCGCCTGTGCGCCGACGACCTCGAAGAACTGGACCGTGTTCGCCGGCGCCCCGTTCGAAGCTAGGGTTCCGCCGTCATGCCCGTAGATGATGTTCAAATTGTACCCATAGGAAACCGGGACATCTACTTCATTATGGCCGTCCAGGTTTGTCGTGGGCCCGGTGGGATCATCAGGGCAGAGGAAAACTCCTTTGGACTTGATGTAGCCGTAAAGCTTTCCGGCCCACCCACGGCGTCCATCGCGGGGATCGCCTGCTTTACTGACGGCGACCGGGTAGGCCTCATCATTGTCCTGGGTGTACTGGATCACGGCGAGTCCCAGTTGTTTGACATTAGACTCGCAGGAAGCGCGGCGCGCATTCTCACGGACCTTCTGGAAGACGGGGAAAAGAATCGCCGCGAGGATCGCGATGATGGCGATGACCACGAGTAGTTCGATCAGCGTGAACCCTCGGGGGGGCCGTTTGGCGGAAATAGATAACATGACAAAAACTCCTCTCCGATCGAAATTAAGACTTCTTGACCCACATTGAGAACATGTTCAGATGGGCAATATAACCTTATCTCTAGTATCATACTGCATTACATGCAATTGGTCAAGGTGAGAAATGTGATTTAAAGTGTCTTTTTGTGACATAATAGAATACTGTCAAGCTTTGCCGGGGCATCGACAGCCTTGCTTTTGCCGTCGAGTTATTGTGTGAATTTGCGTGAGGTAAACCCTTCTGATGCACTGCTCACTCGCCCTACCCCGCCTGCCGTCAGTTCCGAATCCGCCTCCCGCCTGGATTGGAGAGCTGCCGGGTAGCGGCGGCGCGGGTGGCCCTGAATGGGGTATTCTACACCATCGCTCGTACCAGCGTCTCTGGCAATTAGATTTCCAGGTGTTGGAAGAGATGCCACTGTCGCCGCGCCCGTTGAACCTCAGCCGACAGATAGTTACTGGCCCAGGGTACTTTTCCGACGGCTCTCTCCGCACTTCGGATGACCACTGCTATTTCTGCTACACACTGTCGGGGGTGGGGATGTTTTGGGATGCGCGGGGTGTCCATTCCCTGCCGCCAGGGCAGGGATTTCTGGTCGAGATCAACGACCCGCAGACCGGTTACTACGGCGAGCCGAACCCGGAGCAGCCTTGGGAATTCCTGGCCTTCACCTTCACCGGCCTGGCAGCCCATGCGATGACCCGCGATCTGGTGGAACGCTATGGCGGGGTTTACACACTTCCCCTCCAGTCTCCGGTCTTACAGCGGTGGCTGTCCCGCGCGACTGAAAGCTACTCAGTGGCACGCCCTCATGCGGTGGATGGGGCGGAGATCGTGATCGAGCTGCTGCTGGCCCTAGCGTCGGCGGCACGGTCCCAGGAAGAACCCAGCGCGGTTCAAGACCTGGTGCGGCGTGCCTTGCAGCTCATTGAGGAGAACGGCGAAGCCTCCCTCAGCGTCCAGGAACTCGCCAGGCGCCTCGACACTTCGCGCGAACGGCTGGCGCGCGCATTCCGCCTCCATCTCAACTTATCGCCGCACCAGCTCATCCGAGAGCAGAAAATACGGCGTGCTTGCTTTCTCCTTAAAGACACGGATATGCCGATCAAGCAGATAGCGACTCATCTGGGCTACACCGACTATACGAATTTCACTCGGGCTTTCCGGGAGGTGATGCAGATGACGCCGCGCGAGTTTTCTTTGCACGGAATCATTCCAGTTCTTCATCGCACCCCTCTCACGCCCAACGCCGGGGATACCGCAACTGTCGAGTGAGGCTGCCAGACCCTCCTACCCTTTTCCATCCCCCTCCCCCAGTGTCAGCGACCGGTCTGCGCGCAGATCGCGCCAGGTATCGGTGCGTCCGCTGGGCCACTGGATGCGGAGGCGCTCCACGCGCGTTGCTTTGCCTAGCCCCAGATGAACGCGCTTATCCGAAGCCGACAGGTACGAGCCGTCCGTGTGGCACAGCCGCGTCTGGGTCAGCCCACCCGCCGTCGCTGTGACCAGGGCACCGATGCCGTCGCGGTTGCTCTTGGTGCCGGTGAGGGTGAGCGAAAGCCAGTGGCCGACTGGGGTGCTCTCGTTGTGGAGCAGCAGGGGCGACCCCTCGCTGTCCACGACCAGGGCATCCACGCGCCCGTCGTTGTCGAAGTCGCCGACGGCAAGGCCCCGACCCACGATCGGGCGCTGCAAGTCCGGCCCGGCCTGGGTGCTCAAGTCCGCGAAGCGTTTGCCATGGAGGTTGCGGAACAACTGCGTCGGCTGGCGGTAGGTCGTGCTTGGATCAAACCGGGCGATATCGTCATCTACATGCCCATTGGCGAAAATCAGCCCCAGCCAGCCGCTGTTGTCAAAGTCCACCCATTTGACCCCAAAGGCGACATAGGGAACTGTCATCGCCTCTATTCCGACCGTGTACGACTCGTCCTTGAAGAACCCGCCGCTCTCATTGTGGTAAATACACTTAGGCTCGTTCTGGTATGTCGCCACGACCTGGTCCAGCCAGCCATCATTGTCATAGTCGCCCCAGTCCATTCCCATCCCGCCATGAACGCGGAGGCGGGTATCTAGCGCGACACCGTGCTTGCCACCAACCTCTTGGAACGTGTTCCCCATGTTCTGATGCAGTTCGCCGTACTGTTCATCATTAGCCAGTGCCAGCCCTGAACGCCCCGACCGATCATAATCCGCAAACGCCGCGCCGAGCGTCTTACCAAACTTGGAGGGATGCCAGATGTTTGTGACATCGCGAAATCTCCCCCCCCCCTCGTTGTGGTACAGGACACCGGTGATTGAAAAATAATTCAAGGGCCCACAGCCATTGACGTACCCGCCTTTTTGCGTACAAAGACGCTTGCTTTTTTTGGGGTCGAATTTGGCATAGTTTCCGACAAAGAGGTCGAGACGGCCATCGTTGTCAATGTCGCCCCAGGTGCAGGCGGTTCCCCAGGGCTGGGGCTTCAGGCCCGCCGCCTGCGTTACGTCTTTGAACCTTTCCCCCCCCTCGTTGTGAAGCAACAGGGCCGTGCGGTATCCGGAGACGTACACGTCCTCGAACCCGTCGTTGTCATAGTCGCCGACGGCGCACCCGAGGAAGTGGCCCTTGAGCGTGTCCAGGCCCGTCGCGTGGGAGACATCGGTGAAGTGGCCGTGCCCATCGCCCCGGAAGAGCGCGATGTGGTCGGTGCCAATCAGGAGGGCCGAGAGGTGGCCGGAGTTGTCGTAGTCGAGGAGGGCGCAGCCGTTGCCGATGGTCTGCAGGATGTCGAGGGGACGCAGACCGACACAGCTCCAGCGATAATTCAGCCCGGACTTCTTAGCCACGTCCACGAACCTAACGGTGTTGTCCACGGTTTCCTTGGGCCAGTTTATTTTCGGGGTCAAACGGGGGGCGGCAGCTGAGGCAGGGCTCACCCACGGCGGGGGGGGGACGGACGCCTTCGGCTCCGCCGGCGGGAAAGTGCCCCGGTCATGGGGCCTTATCTGCCAGGCAAGAATTCCGAACGCAGCAGCGACGGCGATCAACGCCAGAGTGAGTGAGCGACGCTCCCGGGAGAATTTGGGAAAAAAGAGCAAAGTACCGGCTCCGTTCCATGACTGTGGGCCTTCGTCAGAATTGTTATCCTGCACATTTTACCTGATGAGAACGCAAAATCATTCTCCATCTCAGCTTCTGGTGTCGGGCGGACGCACCTGAAATTTTCGGCCCGAGTTGGGGCCGACAAGGAATCTATTGCGAATATGCAGAACGGATTTCTTATCGGTTGCCTTAAGCATCTGAGTTCGCCTTGCAGATATGGTATAATAGTCGCAATCAGCCTCATTCCACATTAGAAACAGTAAAATGCTATGATCAAGGAACGCACTTCTTCTCCCGCACCCCTCGGTATTTTGCCGGAACGAACTCCGCCGGCCGCCGCGCCCAAGCGGCAGTTTGACAGCCGCTATGTCGCGCCCATCGTCATCACGGCGATCCTTATTATCGGGCAGGTCTCCTACGGTATCCTGGAGAGCTACCCCAAGACATTCCTCGCCATCGGATGCAGCATCGCGGCGGAGATCATTTTAAGCTTTCTGGTCTACCGCAAGTTCCCGCACCTGGCGAGCGCCTATGTTTCGGGCATCAGCTGCGGCATCCTGATCCGCTCCCCTCTGATCTGGCCCTTCGCACTCGTCGCAGTGATCTCGATCCTGTCCAAGTACGTCCTACGCGTGCATGGGCGGCATTTGTGGAACCCCTCCAACTTCGGCATCTCGGCGATGCTTTTTCTGGCTCCGGTCGCCGTCGCAAGCCTGAGCCAGCAGTTCAGCAACTCGGTCTGGCCGATGCTGACGATCTGGGTACTAGGCTCGGTCATCCTGCTGCGCTTGAAGCGGCTGCATATCTGCGCCGCCTATGTGACCGCCTTCGTCGTGTTCGCCGCGCTGCGGGCCGCACTGCCGGGGCATCACGACGCAGGGCTGTGGTCCGCCTTCGTCTCCGAGGCCACGCCGATTACCGGACCGGTCTATCAGCTCTTCATCTTCTTCATGATCACGGACCCCAAAAGCACGGTGCAGGGTGTCCGCCCCCAGATGGCCGTCGCGGTGTCCGTGGCGGCAGCGGAGTGCATCCTGCGGCTGACGGGTAATGTCCACGCGCCTTACTACGCCCTGTTCCTGGTCGGCCCCACCGCCAATCTGATGGAGATCAACTGGAACGCCTGGAAGAAGCGGCGGGCCGCGCTGGGTACAGGTGCAGGGATGGTGGGGGCGACGGCGTAAAAGCCGCCGGCACTGGAACCCTCCGCGACCGAGGACCAGGACACGGCAAGAGCAGGACACGGCAAGAGGGCATAGCAAACAGCACCCCTACACCATCGTTGTCACCGTTTACCGTTCCTCAACCCCGGAGGGGTTTTCACTCAACAGTAGGCCGGCACTTCCAGTGCCGGTTTTTCTTTTGCCTGAGTGGGCATCAGCAGGGTATAATTCTAGGAGGCAGGCAGGCAGGAAGGCTGGCGTGCACTAGTGCTCGTGCTCGCCTTGTAGGAACTTCTCGTAGTTCGGACCGCTGACGCCGTAGTCCTTGCGCCCATCGCCCCGGTAGACTTCCAGACCCGTCCGCATGCCGCCGGGCGGGAAGAAGGAGACGAAGCGGAACAAGCCCTGTGCGCCGGGCGGCAGATTGCCCGTCGAGACCAGGTAGGCGGGTGAACCCGCTTCGTTCAAGGCCACCTCCCAGCGCAGGCGGGACCAGCCGCGCGGGACGGATTTATGCATCCAGAACGCCGCCTCGGGGCCGCCACTGGAAAGGCCAAGCGCGAGGGGCTTAGGCTGATAATCGGGTCGGAACAGGTACGGGCCGAGGCGGATACGGGTGATGGCGGGCTTGCCTTCATCGGCACGCAGCAGCAGTTCATAGACGAAGCCGTCGTTATTCGCCACGCAGGTGAGCATGGGGGCGACTTCCGGGATGATCATAAGTTCCTCCAAGTGAACAAGAGTCAGTAGGGTGCAGGGAGATTAGTGCTTTCTTATTATAGCACACGTAGGGGACAACGCAAAGGAGTCACATATGGAACCGACAGAAATTTGGAGCAAGGCTTTTGATATCGTCCGCCGCGAGGTGGCCATACCGACCGTCTGGCTGGCGATGCAGGCCGCCCGGCCTCTGACCGTGGACGGCAACTACTTTGTCGCTGCCCTGGGGGTGCAGGAGGACTATCTGGCGGGTCACTTGCAGGACAACCAGGCGACAACCGCCATCGAGGAGGCCCTGCGGACAGTCACAGGCCGCATCCTCGCCTTCCGCCTGATCACCGGCGACTCTCTGGCTGATTGGGAAGCGCAGAAGGCGCGCGAGGCGTCCACCAGCCGCCCCGCCGAGGCGCCCCCGACCTTCTTGCGTCCGAGCGAGATCGCCGAGCCGCCCCCCGCCTTCTTCCGCTCCGAGTCCAGCCCGGCCCCTGCCGCGCCCGAACCCGCCGCCCCCCCATCCCCGGCTTCCAGCCACTCCACACGCACGGTCAGTCCCTCCTGGGAAAAGCTGAACGAGCGGCTGTCCCAGGGATACAAGACCACCCCCTATATCAAGTACGCCCATGGTCAGGCACAGTACGTCTTGATGGCCATGAAGATCATCTCGGACACCATGGACGTGCTGATGCCTCCGCCCGGCGCCCCGCGCGACGATGCCCAGGAGCGGATGCTGACCAAGACCGTCGAGCGCCTGGGCGGCATCGTCAACCTGGATTCGCTATTCCTCGCGCTGGAGCTGATGCGCTTCCGGGAATCTCAAGGGAAGAACGTGGACGTGCCGTTCTGAGAGGGGTCAACTCACAAAGACCCATCCTGGCTCGCTACCCTTCCCTGTTAAGAAGGGGAGATGGGCTTCCGGTAAGCTTTTGATGCGTCGGCGTTGGGCGAGTGACACATGAAAAAAAGTTCGCTGCTGTTGATACCACTGGCTGTTCTTCTCGGTGTCGCCTCGTGGCCCGCTTACACAAAGGTCAGGGCGAGATCGCTCAATCAGGCTCTCTGTCTTGCCGCCTCACAGGAAGATGCAGACGCTGTGCAGCGCCTGCTCGCTCGCGGCGCAAGACCCGGCGCCATGGGAGCGGTTGATTATGAGAATTGCGGCAACGGCACCCAGGACTGTAAATGCACCACGCTTTCTCTGCACGCCTTGAGCCTTGCCGTGGATACCCCAACGACAAAATGGATGGATCAGAATGATCCGGCGAGCGTAGCACACTACGACGAAGCGCTGGATACGGTGTCTGTGCTGCTTCAGGCCGGAGCCGACGTGGATGCCCGAGATGAGAATGGCCTTACCGCCTTAATGCTGGCACACAGCCCGCGTATGGTCAATCTGCTGCTCGCTCATGGGGCAAAAGTCGATCTTCGGACCAAGGATGGTTCGACGACATTGATGTTTGACGCAATCTCCTTCCGAACAGGACAATTGAAGGCTCTTTTGACAGCGGGCGCGGATGTCAACGCCAGAGACAACGACGGCAAAACGGCTTTTATGTGCGCCGTCGATAGCCTCGCCGATGTCCCCGATGAGGCCGCAGTAAAGGCTCTCCTTGCGGCGGGTGCCGACGTCAACGCGAGAGACAGGCAGGGGAAGACTGCACTTCGGTACGCTCTGGATGAAAATGAAACAGACGAAATCCCCTTTTTGAAAAAGATAGGGGCACGGCTTTGAGGCCTCCGAGATTTTCCTCAACAGCAATAGGGCACCCCCCGTACCTGCTCTCTCTCCCGTGCATTCATAGGCAATCGCCCTGCGTGGTGGAAGGTCAGGCCTTGACAGCGACGCCTGACGTGTGCTAGAATGCCTGTGTCGCTTAGGAAGGAGCAACCATGCCGGTCTGTCCAGTTTGCAGCCAGTCCTTCGCCGATCTCGTTGTCATTGAAGGCGTCTCGCGGAATTTACATCACCGTAAATACTGCCTGAACTGCTCTCCTTTCGGTACGCGCAACAACCGATAGCTACACAAGCATCGTGCCTGTCTCAATTGCGGAGAGCCGGTCGGAACAAAGGCTGAGCACTGCTCTAACACCTGTCAGGCCGAGTATCAATACCACGCCTGGATCGAGCGGTGGCTGGTGGGCTTGGAAGATGGGATCGGCAGCGGCGGTCAAACATCAACGCGGATCAAGCGGTATCTGATACAGACACGCGGCGAACGTTGCGAGAACTGCGGCTGGAATGAGCGTCATCCGATGACCGGCAGTGTGCCGATCACGACGCATCGTTTGGACGGCAATTCAGGCAATAACCGACCTGAGAACCTGCGGTTGCTGTGCCCAAATGAACACAGCTTGACATTCACTTACGGCAGCCTCAACCGAGGCAACGGTAAGCGCAGACGGACATAATCCCCCATTGAATGGGGCTATAGCACAGTTGGTAGTGCGGTTCGTTCGCAACGAACAGGTCAGGAGTTCGAGTCTCCTTAGCTCCACTCAGAAAAGGCCGCGTCAGTTTCGACTGACGCGGCCTTTCTGCTTGTCTGAAACGACGCGCAGGGCGATATCGCGGGTGAAGAAAGGAACGGGGACGAGGAGGGATTTTCCCGACGCGGCCAGGCGCGATGTCTTGAGCGGAACGCCAGTGCGGGTGTCCCACCAGGTAAGGTCGTAGACGCCGGGACGCGGGACGGGCAGGGTCAGGCGAATGCCGGCCTGGGGCGAAGGAAGTTTACCCGCGCGGTCGTTGAACCAGTTGGAGTCGGGGTCCTGGAGCCACAGCAGGGTCTCGCCCGTGGATGCGTCCTGGAGCGCCGCCGTACGCAAAAGAGCGTAGCGCGAGGACTGGGCATGGGCGAATGTCAATGTGGTGATTTGGAGCCAGTCACCTTCAGTGTTCTCCAGCGTGATGACGTGCGGGCCGGCGGGTAGGGTCAATACGCGGTCCGTGTCAAAGAGGGCCTGATAGATGCCCCCGTACTCGGGGAACAACTTGGTGCTCTTATAGCCGCCGCCCTGCCCCGGTGCGGCGTTGAAGACATAATCGCCGGCAGGTGTGCCGTCCAGGGTCACGCGCAAGCGTCCTTTGTTGGAGACCGTACCGATGTGCAGGGTCAGGGTCGTCGGGCGTATCAGATCAACATGCAGGGTCAGGACACTATGGCTGTCGTGTTTCTCCGGCCCGAAAAGGGTGGACAGAAGCGGGCCGCCGGTCATCGTTCCATCGGAGTGCAGGAGGACCGGGGTTATCGCCTTTTCGCCCCAGGCCGCTGTCGGGGTCAGGACGAGGTCCGAGAATGTCTCAGGAGCATTCCGCCCGCGCGTCGGCGGCGGGAGCGCGAGCGGGGCGAACCGACGGTGCGGCCAGTCTACGGCGGCGGCGAAGCGGGCCAGGCCGGTGAAGCGGGGGTACTGGTCCTGGGGGTCGACGTAGCTATCCCACCACCAGATGGAGGCCCCGCCCGCGTTGCCGGTCAGAGCGCTGGCCCAGAGGCCGTTGTGCAGGTTCGTGCCAATTCCCTTGGGGTCGAACTTGGAGTCGCTGCCGCGCCAGGAGATGCCGAACTCGCCCATGAAGTGCGGCTTGCCGTAGTGGTCGTGCAGCCGGGCATCGTCCAGGATAAGCGGGGTGATGTCCTTGACCGAGCCTTCGTCGCCGTAGCGGTGCGTCTGGGTCAGGTCAATCTGCGGCAGGTTCCAGACGGCCGGGTTGCCCGTGGTAGAGTAGGAGTTGGTGATGAGGTGCCGGTATGGATCGTTCTGCTTCAGATAGGTCGCCATCTCGG
>JANLUQ010000457.1:0-7802 GCA_031363565.1 Armatimonadota bacterium
TCCAGATGCAGGCGCTTGTTGATGTAAATCAGGTCCCAGTCAATCACGTAGTCCCGCGAGTTGTTCGCCAGCAGCTTATCAATAACGACCCCACGCCCCTTTGCCCGCGTGTTCGTCGGCGGCGTCATGGTTGCCTCGAAGATGCGCCGGTCTGTGGTCGCGCGCTGCATCTGCCCGGCCTGCTCCAGACCGTAATACAGGCTGGTCTCGGGGTTGACGTTATGGTACTCCAGGTCCAGCGAGTGCAGGATGTCGTCGCCCCACTTCACAGCCCCATTCTCGGACTCGATGAAGTCCTCCATCATCTTGCGCTTGGCGACCCAGTCCAGCTTGTCGGCCAACAGGTAAGGGTCTTTCTCCAAGGCGTCCAGACACTTCTCCCACTCGCCCAGGACATAGTCCGTTTGCTCGTCGCGGCCCGTGTAGCGCTCCTGAGCAGCAACAAGGTAGAGCCGCTGCAAATCCACGGCCTTGATGCTATCGCCACCCTTGCGCCAGACCATCCACTTCCAGGTCTGGTCGCGCGAGACGCTCTTAAGGGCCTCCAAGGGATCACGCAGTTCGACGTCTTGCAGCAGGACGCCGTCTTCGATCAGGTCCAGCACGATACTGGTCGTGCCGATCTTCATCAGGGTCGCATACTCGCTCATGTTGCACTCGCCGAACAGGATGTGCAGGCGGTGCAAGTTAGAGTAGTTATAGTACGAGTCCCATTTGGGGTTGATGATTGCCCGGTTGAAGCGAACGCGCGAGGAGATCGTCTTGACGATGTGGTCCGCGCGCTGCGAAAGCTGGAACTCGATCGTCGGGTCCACCTCGACGCCGTAGAAGTTGCCAACCCATTGGTAATCCACCTCGTAGTCCGAGATGGTCATGATGTTGTTCTTCAGGCTCTTGTAGTTCAGCCGGTGCCCGCCGACGCGCCCAACACCCGCGAAGATCTGGCGTGTCACAAGAAATGGCAGCAGGTAGGAAAGAGCTTCCAGGAAAAAGCGGTCATCAATGGCGACCAGGAAGTTCTCGTGGCAGCCGAAGGTGTGCCCACCGAAGTGGTCCACCGAGTTCGAGTGGAAGGAGACCTTATCCTGAAGATCAAGCTCACGCAGGAGCCGCTGCAAGATGACGCGCCCGGCCTTGTCATAGGCGACGGCATCGGCGAAGTCCGTGCATTCGGGAGTCGCGTATTCCATGTGCGAGCCGACGGCGTCAATATAGAGCCGCCCACCGGAGCGCAGGAAGCCGCCGCAACGGGCCGGCTCGAAGGCGTAATCGCGCGCATGAAGGTCAATCAAGCCCAGCTTGTCCTTGTAAAAGGCATGGTCCTTGACCTGCTCGACGATCATCTCCGCCGTGCCGACCGAGTCATCATTGACGAGGCAGCCGAACTCCGTCTCGATCCCAAAAATCCGCTTGTCCATAGACGCTCTTTTCCAGGCCGTACCCTACTTGTATCGGGCTATCGTCTCCGCCAGCTCGCTCTCCGACAACAGCCGGAAACGGCTCTCGCGGGTCGTGTCGCGCTCTAGGACGCCAGACTCCACAGTCCAGCCTTTGCCCAAATGCTCCGTGATGAACGATGAGACGTCCTTTGGCCCCTCACCGTCGGTCGAGTAGTCCGCATCGGCGCGATCTTCGGCTTCCAGGTGCTTCATGCCGACGCCCCAGGCGTATAGGGCGGCGCGCAGGGCGGCGCCGAGGTCAGGCGTACCGCTCTCGGTCTCTGTCTTCAGGTGCTCACGCATCCGATCCTCGGCGTAGGCCGTCCCGGCAACCACGGCCATGCCGGGGGTGGACGAAAATTCTCCGTCATAGGAGAGCGTCATCAGCAGGTCGCGCTCCTGAGTCTTGCCGAGTTCCGCGAAGATGCCCTTGATAACGATGGGCTGGGCGAAGGGGTCTCCGTAGATGCGCTTGATGGCCGGAGAAAGCTGGAAGCTGACCAGGCGCTGCACGCTGACGTCGTCTGGGGAGCGGCTGAAGCCCTCCTGGTGGGCCGCATCAATCGCACCACGCCGGATCTGCTCGACATCGCTCTGGTTGCCGATGGCGCTGAACATCAGCTTGTCATAGACCTCGTAGATCTTGCGCTGCGTCTGCCGCGCGGATAGGAGCAGTAGGCCGCCATCGTAGGTCAGGGCGACTACGGGGCTGCCGTCTTTGAGGCGATCCTCGATGTATTCGTTTCGCTGCTGGATACTCTCGTTCCAGTCGTAAGGGCTATAGGAAGGCAATGGGTTACTCCGTAATAATCCCCGCCCGACGCGCCAACGCATCGGGCGGGGACGTTCTAACTGCGGCCAAGCGCGGCCTTGATCTCCGCACTGGAGAAGTCGCGGATGCCATCAGCGGTGATGTACTTGGCGGCGGGCAGGAACTTCGCCGAGCCGCCCGTCGCCGTGTCCAGATCGGCGGCAATGTCGAGCAGGGTCAGGGTCTCGCGCAGGGCAGTGTCGCGGTCCATCTCGCGGAAGGGGCCTTTGGTCTTCAAGATGTACTCGAAAGCGCCTTTGATCGGGGCCGAGCCGCTGCCCGCCGCACCGTATTCGGCGGTCTCGAACTGGCCGCCCAGCACATCATAGAAGTAGATGCGGCCCTGGTTCGTTTCCCGGTCGAAGGTGGAGAGGATAGGAATAAAGGCGCCGATGCCCTGCAGGGCGGCGGGGACATTGTTGGCGATGACGCGCTGCAGTTCCATCAGCTTGCCCTCCTGGGACATGGGCTGAAGCTGGGAGCGCTCGAAGTACTTGAAGGCGTGGCGCAGATAGCGGACGACTTCCACGCTTTTCGCGAACGAGCCTGAGATCGAAATCAAGGTGTAGTCGTCGAGCGACAGCACCTTCTCAGCCTGATCATACATGACGGTGTAGCCCGCCGTTGCGCGGCGGTCAGCGACATTGATCAGGCCATCTTTGTATTTGACGGCGATGACAGTCGTGGCATGCGTGTCCACGTCCCGTGCGCCAGGCACATTCGGAACTGGGGTCGGCATGGGCAGGCGGTCATTGCCTAAAGCTTTATTGGCGAACAGGTCGGCAAAGCCGCCCACGCCTTCGGGTGAAAAACTCAGCATAGGGTTATCAACTTCTGGTGACAGGTGTTTGAGAACAGCATTAAGAAGTAAGGGCGGGGACAAGCCCCGCCCCTACAATTCGTCGCGGCCTTACTGGCCGCTGCGCTGGCGGTAGCGGCGGGCTTGGTCTGGGTCCACGCGCTTCATACGCTTGAGTAGGTCGCTGCGGTCGGGCCGCTGCACATCAGGCTTGCTGGGGCCAGTCTCATCGCCTTCCTTGCGGAGCGGGTCGGTGGGGCCGGCGGGCCGCGTGGCGCGGTCTTCATCGGTCATGGGCATTGGTCGTTCCTCCCTCGATAGTCGTGATGATTGTGTCAGCAGATTCGACGGCGCGGGCCGGGAATCCTCTAGGAAACGTTATTTCCCGCGTTCGCGGAAACGTCGTATTAAATCTTCCAATGTGTCGGCGGCCTGGAGGTCCGCCATCGCCTGCCCGACCGCTTCGGGCGTCAGGTAGTCGTCCAAGTCAACCATCCAGGACTCCTGGTCGGTCCGCAGGACCACTTTGTTCCAGCCGACGACGCCGATTGCGTCGGCGAACCTTCCCACGAGATATCCGCGCATGGCGGCGCGGGTGTTGGTCGGCGCCTGCGTCATAGCGGCCTCGACCATGGCATCGTCGGTCAGGCGAACCATTTCGCCGGCCTGCTCTAAAGCGTAGTAGAGACCTTCGTCAGGATCCACGTTGCTGTAGGCAAGATCAAATGACTGCACGGTCTCATCATCCCAGCCGATGCCTTCGGATTCGACATAATCGGCCAGCAGGCCGCGCTTGGCCACCCAGTCCAGTCGGTCCCCAAGTGAGAGAGGGTCAGATTCGAGTGCGTCCAGGGTCCGCTCCCACTCACGCAGGGTCCAGTCGGTGTCCGAACCACGCCCGCTCAGTTTGTCTTTGGCGGCGGCGAGGAAAATGCGCTGGATGTCTACCGCCCCGATGGTCCCCGTCTCGGCTTCGACCAGCCACTTGTAGGACTGATCCCGCGCGATGGCCTTGATCGCCTCAGTCGGCTTTTTCAGGCGGACCCAGGGCTGCCAGCCCTGTTCCAACAGCGAGGTAACTAAGTAGGTTGTCCCGATCTTCAGAGCCGTCGCGTACTCGGACATGTTGGCATCGCCGCAGATGACATGGAGGCGGCGCCAGTCGCGCGGATCGGTGTGTGGTTCATCGCGCGTATTCACCAGAGGACGCCGGTGGAGCGTATCCACAGAAGCCTCTTCCGTGAAGAAGTCGGCCCGCTGCGAGAGCTGGTACAAGCCCATGTCGCCGCGCGGCTCGATCCCCAGCTTGCCCGCGCCCGCGTAGATGATCCGGGTCGCGAAGAAGGGCAATAGGCCCGATAATAGCTGCGCGAACGGTGTCTCGCGCGGGATCAGATAGTTCTCATGAGTCCCGTAAGATGACCCATGAAAGTCCGTGTTGTTCTTGAAAATATGGACGCGGCTCGCATCAGGCTGCTCCGACCGCGCCCGCGCGGCGGCCAGCACGATCCGTTCCCCGGCCTTGTCATGTGCGACCAGATCGAACAGCGTCGCACATTCCGGCGTCGAATACTCCGGGTGCCCATGGTCGTTATAAAACCGCGCCCCGTTCACCAGAACCCGGTCCGCACGCTCTTCCTCGACGGGCAACGGCTTGTAGCCCGGCGCGTCCAGTTTAGCATCTTCCGGGTCGAAGTTCAGCTTGTCTACGTGGAAGCCGCGCATATCGTTGCGCGGGTCTTCACCCTTGTAGTACCAGGGGCAGGCGATCTTCCCTATGTATGCACGCACCACAGCGCGGGACTCGACAAGTAGGTCGCCCGCGCCCTTGCCGTCAACGGCGATACCATATTCTGTTTCGGTGCCAAATAGCGGCAAAAAGATGTCTCCCAACTTCATGCCGGAGGCAGAAGGGCGAACCTCGTGTTCGCCCCCCCTGCGGACCAGCCGGTGTAGGGGCGAACCTCATGTTCGCCCTTTCTGTTTTTCCTGACCGTGCCTAGATCACGTTCCGGCGCGTCGTCTGCGTCCCCTTCTTGGGGGAGATCGGGTTCAGACGCACGACATTGTCCGGCTCATAGTCCAGGAGCTTGAGCCAGTCCTCGATGTTGTCGGTCTTCGGGAAGATCTCGTTCTCCTTGAACTCGGTGCGGACGGCCCGCTCCATATCGTCCATCGAGACGCCTTCCTTGGTGCTCTTGACATCAATCGAGCGCTTGATGGCGAAGTCCTTGGCCCGCTCGACCACCGAGGTCAGCAATGCACCGGAAACCAGGTCCTTCCAGTAGAGCGTGTCTACCGAGCCGTTCTTGAGGTAGACCTCCAGGAACTCGGTCTCGTGCGTCTTGGACCAGATCAGCTCGGTCGTCTTGTCTATCAGAAGCTGCCGGGCACCTTCGACTCCGCCCTGCTCGGCTACCATCTTGTAGTCCAGTGGCAGATCCTTGTGGAGATAGATACCCAGAATATCGTTCGTGCTCTTCTTGTCCGGGCGGACGACCTTCACCTTGCGGTCGATGCGCTCTGGGCGCAGGATCGCCGGGTCAATGTAGTCCGGGCGGTTCGAAGTCAGCATGACGACGACGTTCTCCAAGGAGACCAGACCGTCCATCTCGGCGCAGAACTGCGGGACGACCGTGTTGGAGATATTTGTGAACCGGCCCGAAGACCGCGTTCGCAGAATGCTCTCGGCCTCATCAATGAAGATGAAGACCAGATAGCCCTCTTTGGCCTTCTCGCGGGCCGTCGAGAAGATCTCGCGTACCTGCCGCTCGGACTCGCCGAGCCACATGTTCAGGATCTTGGGGCCGTTGATGTACATGAAGTACTCTTTGACGTCCCGCTTGGTCCGCGCCTTGTATTCCTGCGTGATATTGTAGGCGGTCGCCTTACCGATAAGCGTCTTGCCGCAGCCGGGAGGGCCGTACAGCAGGATGCCCTTGAGCGGACGCTTGCCGAAGCGCTCGTATAGCTCAGGGTACAGCAGAGGAAGCTCGATGGCGTCCTTGATGACTCCGATGGCCTCCTGCTGGCCGCCGATCTTATCCCAGGGGATCTCGGTGACTTTGTCCAGGAAGAAATCCTGGTTCTCCTTGGTCGCGAAGGCTTCCAAGGCGACCCGGAAGTTCGGCTCCATGCGGACCTCCGTGCCGGCCTTGATGACGGTGTCGGTCAGGCCCGCGCCGCGCATGACGACGCGGGTGTTCTGGCCCTGCTGATCGCCGCCGATGCGAAGGCGTCCGTCCTCCAAAGCCTCGCTGACCTTGACGACTTGGCCGTTCTGGGCCGGGCCTAGGTCACCGACGACCGCGTAAGCCTCGTTGACCTTGACGCGCGTTCCCGCCACAAGCGTGTTCAGCTCGACGTTCGGGTCAACGTTCGTGTAGAAGTCGTTGTCACCCATCGCGATGTTGGCCGTGCCATCCTCATTCGAGGACAGGAAGACGGCCACACGGTTGGCGGGCGCGGTCAGTTTGTTGTAGGCTTCGTCATACTTCGCGATCAGCTCCTGCGCCTCGGCAGACTGCTGCTCGTCCACTTCCAACTGGTGCCGAAGCAGCAGGAGGTACTGGTAGTTTGGGTCGATCGGATCGGTGCTTTTCAGAATCTCGTCCAGGACGAAGATCGCTCGGACGGTCGTCTCCTGGTTGCGGGGGATGCTTCCGCCGCCGTTGGACCCGCTGCCGCTTCCGCCGGTATTGCTTTCGCGGCGGCTGCCGCGCTTGCTGTCGTTACGTTCGTTCCGCTCACTCGCCATGCGTTCTTTCCTCTCGTCTTTTGCTCGCTTCTTCCCCATAAACCGCCGAGTCTCTCACTTCCATGTTATACCCAGATTGCCGCGCTTTGGTCGGGCTGGGTAGTTTCCAGTCGCCCGTCAGCAACTCGACCATGCGCTCCGTATTCCCTTTTTCGAATGCGTCCACCCACTGCGCCACCGTCTCCTGGGCGTCCGGGTCGGAGGCGGCCAGGTCGCGCACGTCGGCGGGATCGCCGCCAGACGGGTGGCGGGCCAAGGTCTGCCGTGCGCGCGCCAGCGCGTTCTTGACGGCGGGTACCGTCGTCTCCAGGATGCGCGCCGTTTCTTCGGCGCTCCACCCAAGCACATCGCGCAGGACCAATGCGGCCCTCTGGCGCGGCGGCAGACTTTGAACGAGCGCCACAAAGCCCAGGCGAACGTTCTCCCGCTCCTGCCCGGCTTGGGCGGCGTCGGGCGCCTGGTCGCGCAAGCCCATCTCGCCGACTTCTTCCAGGGACTGCCAGACCGGCGGGCGGCGCTGAACATGGTTCAGGCATAAGTTGTGTGCGATCCGGTAGAGCCAGGCCCGCAAGCTGGCCCGTCCCTCGAACGAGTCCAGGGAGCGGAAGGCGCGCAGGAACGCCTCCTGCACCATGTCTTCGGCCTCGGTCGGCGTCCCGGTCAGCCGGTAGCAGTATGCAATCAGCTCACGTCGGTATGGTTCGGTCAGCGTACCGAAGGCCTTGCGGTCGCCCCGGCGGGCGCTCTGAAGCGCTGCCGACGCTCGGTGAACATGATTGGCTTGATGAACAGACGGATCGTTTATCGCGGCCACGAAACAGTCTCCTGCCTAAACGGAAAGGTGTTAGTTTCAAAACACCCCTGACCGCGGGTTAAGTTCCCGCTACAGACGAGACACTATGGGGTGTGGAAAAGAACCGGTTCGTGCCAGATATTTTCGATGGAACAAAAGAAGCGCCGAATTCTCATCGCACGCTTCTTGCTGCTTCTTTCTTG
>JANLUQ010000478.1:0-4683 GCA_031363565.1 Armatimonadota bacterium
CCCCGAATTCGGCCATGCCAAGTCGGCCGTCTTCGGGCCGGTCTGGACGGATGCGACGGGGGACCACGCGGACGTCATCGTGACGGTGCGCGGCCAGAACGGGAACCTGGCGCGCGGCTACTATTGGCTCATCCAGGAGGACGGCGGCTACAAAGTCGCGAGCGTGCGGGGCGGGCAGACGATCAAGTAGGTGGAGGTCAGAAATCCCTTCAAAGCCCCGGAGGGGCGGTCCGTCCATGTAGACTGGCGGTTTAGCGCCGGGATAGGTCGGGAGCGGATGGGGCCGCGAGGAAGGCCTCAACGCAGACGGGGTCCCACTGCGTCCCCGCACCCTGCCCCAGCCGATGCCTGGCCTCAGAGGCTGCCAGGCCCTTGCGGTAGTGGCGGTCCGTGGTCATGGCCGAGTAGGCATCGGCGACCGCCAGCAGGCGGGCAAGCAGGGGCGTCTCTTCGCCGCGCAGACCATCCGGGTAGCCGCCGCCGTCCCAGCGCTCGTGATGGTGGCGAACGGCGCCCAGGATCGCCGTCAGGCCCGGCACGGCGGCGACGACGGCGGCCCCGATCGCCGGGTGCGTCTGGATCGCCTCGACCTCCTCGTCCGTCAGGGGACCCGGCTTGCGAAGGATATGATCGGCGACGCCGATCTTGCCGACATCGTGCAGCAGGGCCGCCATGGTCAGCGTGTGCTGGTCGGCCTCGGTCATCCCCAAGCGGCGCGCGATCTGGAGGCTGTGTGTCAGCACATCCTCGGAGTGCCGGCGCGTATAGCGATCCTTGTTGTCCACAGCCGTCACCAGGGCATCCAGCATCGGAAAGCCCTCGACCGAGTCGCGCAGCGCGCCGCGCAGGCGCTGGGCTTCCGTGTTGGCCCCCGTGCCGGCCTTGGCCCGCAGCAGGCGCTCGTCGGCGATCTGCATGACCGCGAGCCGGGTCGGGGCCTCCGCGGGGAACAGGGCGACGCCGACCGACAGGCCGATGGGAACGGCGCAGCCCGCGCCGGGGGGCCGGTGGCGCAAGTCACCGATGCCTGCCGCAAGCCGCGCCCGTACCGACTCTGCCGTGGTATCTCCGCCGACATCGGGCATCAGCAGGGCGAACTCGTCACCGCCGAAGCGGGCCAGAGTGTCATGGGCGCGGCAGGCGGCCCGCAGGACGGCTGCGACTTGGCGCAGCACATCGTCGCCCACAGCATGGCCGTAGACATCATTGAAGAACTTGAAGTTGTCCAGGTCCAGAACAGCGATCGCGAGCGATGTGCCTCCATACCGCGCTCGCTCGGCCTCCTCCTCCAGCCGCCGGTGGAAGGCGCGGTGGTTCAGCAGACCGGTCAGCGGGTCCTGCTCAGCCTGGGCGCGCGCCTCGTCCAGCAGGCGCCTCTGCGTGCTGACATCGCGGAAGACGGCGAAGATGGCCTCCTCCCCCTGGTAGACCATCTTTTGGCACGCGCCGCTGGCCCAGAACGCCGTCCCATCCATCCGGCGCAGGCGGCATTCCCAATTAGGCAGATGGTCTTTCTCAGTCAGCGCCTGCCGCAGCGCCACGCGGCCCTCCGGCATGGCATAGAAGTCCAGCGCGTGGCGGCCGACGACTTCCTCCTCCGGCGCAATCCCGAACAGGCCGCGGACATGATGATTGGCATAAAGGATCAGGCTGTCGTCCCAGCGGGTGATCAGCATGGGCACCGGGCCGGCCTCGGCGACCGCGCGCAGCCAGGTATCGCTCTGGCGGAGGGCGGCTTCAGCCTGCTTGCGGGCAGTGATGTCCTTGGCGATGCCGTAGACGCCGACGATCGTCCCATCCACCACGATCGGGACCTTGGTGATGGTGACCTCGACGCGCCGGCCGCTCTTGTGGAGGAGGGCGATCTCCTCGTGCTGGGCCGCGCCGCGCACCGCTTGGTTATTGAGTGCCAGGGTCCGGTCCCGGTCCTCGGGGACCACGAGTGGCAGGAAGTGCGTCCCGTGCAGCTCTGCTGGGGTGTACCCGGAAACCGTCTCGCAGGCAGGGTTCGCGTCCACGAACCGCCCCTCCAGATCGAATGTGAACACGGCATCCGCGTTCTGCTCGAAGAGAGACCGGTAGCGCTGCTCATTCTCTTCCAAACGCCGCCGGGTCTCGCGGCGCTCGGTCACGTCCTGGAAGAAGATGGAAAGGCCGTCGGGCGCTGGATAGACCCGGCACCCGAACCAGCGCTGGTGGATGTGGGAGAAGGACTCGAACTGAAGCGGCTTCTGTGTCCGCGCCGCTTCGTGATAGGCCTGATAGAACTCGGTGTCGATCCCTTCGGGGAACTCCTCCCAGAGCTTCCTGCCGACAAGGCCCGCGCGGCGACGACCGAAGACCTGGGCTGCTTTTCTGTTGACATAGGTGATGCACCAGTCTGCATCGAGCGCGAGGAAGCCGTCGCTGATCCGTCCCATGATGGCTGCCATGCCGTCAGGAGCGGCGGGGGAGGGGTCAGGCGGTAGGCTCGGGTCGAGCGAGGGCGTGTAGGAATGGTCATCAGCAGTAGACATGGATAGACTTTCCAGACGGCAAAAAGCGCACGTCGCCAAACAGCGACGGTATATTCTACCATACTTTCGCCCGCACCGCAGAGAGGAGGTCCTTTTCGTCTGCTGAGTTGAGCGCTGCTCAAACCCATATTTCGATCCAAATTACGAACATATGTTCTTATTATGGTATAATGAAATTATGGAGGGCGGAAAGCGGGCTGATTGTGTGGCGTACCAAACAGCGGCGTGTGCAGAGCGCGCAAAAGCGGCTGAAGATGGCGGAGGCTTTGTGGGGATGGCAGCCGCATACGGCGCAGCGGGACTTGTTTTGTTCGGGGGCCTCGGTGCGGGTCGCCGCCTGTGGGCGGCGCTGGGGGAAGACGGAGTGCCTGAGCATAGACATCGCAACATTAGCTCTGGCCGAGCGTGGCTGCCGTCAGCTCCTCGTCGCGCCGACGGAGTTCCAGGCGCGGATTCTGGGCGAGGCGGTGCGGGAACGGCTGGAAAAGGCATTCGGGCAGGAGGGACCCGGCAGGCCGGCCGGGACACTCTCCGTGCGCGCCTCCCCGCATCTGGTCCTTACCATTGCGGGGGCGGACAAAAGGGTGCCGGAGTCGGAGATCTTGTGCCGGACAGCGGGCCGCGATGGGCGCAACCTGCGCGGGCTATGGGCGCACCGGGTCATCGTGGACGAAGCGGCCTATGTCCCGGACCGGGTGCTATGCGAGGTCCTGCCGCCGATGCTGGCCGATAAGGGCGGCGAGTTCCTGCTGGCCTCCTCGCCAAGTGGCCGCCGCTCGGCCTTTTACCGGCTGTATGCGCTCGGGGCATCCCCGCCCCCGAAGGGCGCAGCGGAAGGCGCAGAGGAGGACAGCGTCACTTATCAAGCCTTCCAGTGCCCGACGGCGGGGAACGGACATCTCGATCAGGCATGGCTGCGGTCGCAGCGCGGCGAAATGGGCGAGATGCTGTACGCGCAGGAGTTCGAGGCGAAGTTCATTGACGACTTCGGCATGGTCTTCCGCGAGGAGGACATCGAGGCCGCCACCGCCGACTTGCCGGGTATCACGCTGAACCGGGAGCGCACGGCTGTCGATTCCGCGCCCATCGCGGGACACTATTACGTCGCCGGCATTGACTGGGGACGCAAGTGGGACTACACCGTCGTCGCCGTGCTCGATGCCGAGCGGCACCCGTTCCGGCTGGTCCACCTGAGCCGCTGGCGGGCGACCGGCTGGAACACACAGGCCGCCGATGCGGCCCGGATCATCGTCCGATTCCAGCCCCGGCGGGTCATCGCCGACGGCAGCAGCATTGGCGACCCGATCGCCGATATGTTGGATCGCGAGATTCGGGCACTGGCCGGGCCGGGCGTTTCGCGCCCGTCTGTGGAGCGGTTCACGTTCAGCGCCGAGAGCAAGCAGGCCCTGATTGACGGCCTGAACGTCGGTCTGTCCGCCCGGACGGTCTGCTTCCCGCCCCACCCCGCCCTGGTCCATGAGTTGAAGAACTTCGAGTATGCCTCGGGCGGGGCGGGCCGCTTGAAGACAGCCGCGCGGGGGACGGGCCACGACGACTGCGTCATCGCCCTGGCCCTCGCCCTTCACGGTGCCCCCGACCCCAGCACCCGTCCGGTTGGGCTTGGCATCCTGCTCGGCTCGGCGCTGGGGCGCGGGAAACGGGAGGGGTAGACACGGCTTTGACCTCGTCGGGGCGCTGGCCAGTCGGATAGCCAGATGCAGGAGCAGCCCTAGGGGGAGGCGACGGAGAAAATTGTGGGTATACCTTTCGCAGAAACACCCGAAAGGACTTTATCGTGAGTCAAGACTACACTGAGGACCTGAAAGAGCGCCTGGTGCGCGAGCTGGCCGACGCGCCGCAGGGCATCAACGACGGCGACATGCCCATGCCGGGCAGCCCAAACCCGACCGGACAGGTGGGACCCAGCCCGACAGCGGACAGTATCCCCGCTGGCGACAAGATTGTGGCGGATGCCTTCGACCCGGACGAGACCGGCGAAGAAGTGGACCCCGGTGTCGCCGACGCGGGCGGATAGAGAAACCGAGGTGGCCACAACGGACGGCAGCCGGCCCGCCGACGTGAACGAGGTGCTGGACTGGTTATGATCCTCTCCCCGCGATAAGTCGCGGGGAGAGGATCACCTCCGAGCAGGCGATACAGCTGCTCT
>JANLUQ010000499.1:0-13197 GCA_031363565.1 Armatimonadota bacterium
GTCGCCCACGGTCGCGTAAGTGGTCGTGGACAGAGTCGGCCTTATTTGGGCTGAGGCACCCCGCGTGGCGGCCGTTGCCGCGTCCACCTCGGCGCGGGCCTGTGCCAGATCAGGGCTGCCGATCCGGGCGGCCTGGATTGCCTGTGCTAATGTCAGCGACCGGATGACGGCGGGCGTATCGGCCCGCGTAGGAGCGGCGAAGGCCAGCAGGAACAGCAAGGCGGCACCGGCGCCCACCGCGCGCCGCCGCGTCAGCAAGCGCCCTAAGTCGTCTACCAGGGCGTGCATCACAGGGATGACCAGCAGAGACAGCAGCGTCCCGGCGAGAAGGCCGCTGACGATTACCGTGCCCAGGGGCTGATAGGCATCCATTCCCGTCCGGGGCACGAGGGCCACGGGCAGCAGGGTAACAACCGTGATCAACGAGGTCATTAAGATGGGCCGCAGGCGATCACGGCAGGCCAGCGCGATAGCCTCATCGCGAGTACGTCCGCCTTCCGCCCGGCGGCGGCGGATCTGGTCGAGCAGCAGGATAGCCGTCGTGATGTCCATGCCCGTCAGGATAATGACCGCCAGGATCGAGACGCTGGAAAACGCCTGATGGGCAAGCCACAAGCCAAGGAACACGCCTGATAGCTCCAGGGGGATCGACAGCACCATTTGCAGCGGCGCAAGTGGGCCACCGAACTGGGCGACCAGGACGAGGAAGATGAGCAGGACAGCGATCTCCAGGCCGCGCAGCAGCCGGGCGAACGAGTCCATCATCTGGGTCATGTCCCCGCGCATCTCCAGGGAATAGCCGGGCGGGAAGTTCAAAGCCGCCGAAGCCCGCGTGATGATCGACATCGCCAGGTCCATCGAGGGCGGGCCGCCTTTGCGGTAATAAGCCAGGACCGAGATCGTGCGCCGCAGCCCGTCGTGCTCGATGAGGGTCGGAGCAAGCTGCGGCGTCGCGGTCGCCAGCGTCTTCAGCGGCACTTGAAGGCCGTCCTTGCCGGTAATCGGCATCTGCATCAGGTCATAGACGCTGCGCCGCTGCCGCTGCGCGTAGCGGATATTGATCGTGTCCTGCCGGATGTTCGGGAGGCGGTAGAACTCGTCGGCCAGCCCGCCGCCCATCGCGAAATAAGCTTGGTCGGCCACATCGGATGGCGTCAGTCCGACTTGTGCCGCTCGGCGCGGGTCCACATCCAGCGTGTAGGACGGCTTCTCAACCGCCCAAGATGTCGCCACCTGGTAGGCGCCCGGCGTTCTGCGCGCCACATCCGCCACCTGGCCCGCCAGCTTCGACAAGATCCCCAGATCCTGACCGGAGACGAGAATGGTGACGGGTGCTTCAGATGATGCCATCACATCCGACCCCATCTCCTTGATCTGTAAGCGGCGGATATTGGGGATCGTCGCCAGCGCCTCGCGCTGGACATCGTCTATCACCTGCCAGACGGTGCGCTTCCGGGCGTCCTTGTCAGAAAGCGTGATCATCATCGTGGCCGAGTTGACCTGGTTCATGGCATAGCCTGTGAAATAGGTCGTGCCCGGCTCCTCGCCGATCTCGGTAGAGACCTTTCGGATCTCGGGGTGCTTGAGCAGGATGTCGTCCAGCGCGGTCGCGGCGGCCTGGGTCTGGGCATAGCTGGCGCCAGGCTGCATCTCCAGCACACCGTAGGCCTGCCCGACATCAGCCAGTGGCATCATCTCGCTGCCGATGAAATGGTAGAACCCGAAGCCGACGACGACGGTGCAGACGGCGACGGCGAGGACGGAGAACTTGCTGCGGAGCAGCCCGCGCACCAGCCGCTCATAGCGAGTATCGAGGCGCTCCAGCAGCCGGAGAACGAAGTTTGGACGCGGTGCAGCGCGGCCTTCCAGCGGCGCACGCAGCAGCTTCGAGGCCAGCAGGGCAGTCAGGGTCAGCGAGACGAGTAACGAGGCGATCAGGCCGAAGATGATCGGATAGACCAGCCCAACAAACATGAGCTGGGTGATGCCGCCGCAGAAGACCAGGGGCAGCAGGGCCAGGACCAGCATGATCGTGGAGGCGGCCACGGCCAGACGCACTTCCGTGATGCCCTCCACCGTCGCCGTCACGGCGTCCTTGCCCATTTTCAGGTGCCGCTCGACGGCGTGGATGTCAATGACCGAGTCATCTACCAAACGCCCGATGGAGATCAGCAGGCCGATCAGCGTGGAGGAGTTCAGGCTGAAGCCGAAAGGGACCATCAGCAGAATCGCCATCGCCATCGAGACAGGGATCGTGATGAGCGAGATCACGGTCGCGCGGCCGCTGCCCAGGAACAGCCACACAACCAGGCCGCACAGCGCGACCGCCAGGGCCAATTCCTCGCCCGTGTTTTGGAACAGGATATTGACGAAGTGGGCGTTATCATAGGCGACGTGGAAGTGCAGACCGGGGTGGTCCTGCTCGAGCTGCTCGAGTTGCTTCTGGACGGCGGCGATGACCGGGGGCGAGCCGGCAGAGGGGTTCTGGATCACGGCCAGCTCGACCGCACCACCGTCCTGCCCCTCGATCGTCCGCCGCTGCCCGTCCATGAACTGGTAGCCGCTGCGCTGCTCGCGGATACCATCAGTCACAGCCCCGACATCTTTGAGATAAACGATCCGGCCATTTTTCGCGCCGAGCGGGTATTCGGCCACGGTCTGCGCGTCCTGGGCCAAGCCCGAGACGCGCACGATGCTTTCGTTCGGACCGCTCGTGAGGACTCCGGCAGGGCTGGCAACGCTGTTTTTGTCTATGGCGTCCCGCACATCCAAAATGGAGTAGCCAAAAGCGGCCAGTTTGTCTCGATCCACCTCAATTTTGAGCTGCCGCTTTTGACCGCCATAGACCTGTACGGACTGGACATCAGGGACCTGCTTGAGCGCGCGGACGCCCTCGTTCTCGGCGAACTGGCGCAGGGTAGCCGGCGTCCAGCCCTTGTCCACGTCGCCCGTCACCGACAGCGAGAGGATCGGAAGGTTCAAAGGGTCCACGGGCAGCACCCAGGAGGGCTTGCGGTTCGCGCCTGTCTGGGGCAGATCGGCCTGGACCGCGCTCATCAGTGCCTGCACGTCCTGGGTCGCCTTCTTCATGTCGGTGCCGTAGGGGAACTCCAGCGTGACGAGGCTCAGGCCATCCTGAGAAGTGGAGCGAAGGTAGCGCGCGCCGCGTATGTCGGTCATGCGCTCCTCGATCGGCTTGGAGATATAGGTTTCCACCTCCTGCGCGGATAGGCCCGGCTGCATCGTGACGATGCCGACGAGGGGGCTTTCGACGTAGGGCATCATACGCCGGGGCATGATGCCGCCAAAGACGGCCAGCGCAGCCAGGGCGACGATGGCTGCGTAGAACGAGAGGACCACCCAGGGGTGCTCAATGCTCCACGCGGAGACGTTGAAGCGGCCTTCTTTTTTCGTCTTTGGCTCCTGTAGATTCGGGAGCAGAGGAGGCCTTCTTTGGATCGTCGCCATGTTATTTTTCCTCCACAGGCGTCAGTGCGCCGCCGTCCATCGGGTCAACGAAGTGGTTTCGCTGCGCATCGGCCTCCGAGTAGGTCATGCCGCATTTCTCGCAGCGGTACACCTTCCTGCCATGGCTTGCTGTCGTCGCCATCGGCAGGGATTTTGGCCCGTCCGGCCCCCAGGCCGTGGGTACGAGGCGCGCGCCCTCGGTCAGTCCGGCCTGCCCGCGCGTGACGACCTGATCGCCGGGGTGCAGGCCGCTGCCAATAACTTCCGTCCATGTCCCATCGCTTGCGCCTGACTGGACGACCACCTGATGCGCCGTCCGCTCCCCGCCGGAGCCTGAGGCCGAGGGCATCGCCACCAGTTTGCCGCCGTCCATCGGGTCAACGAAGTGATGCTTGGCGGCGTCCGCCGCCGAGTAAGTCATGTGGCACTTCTCGCACTGGTACACGGTCGGCCGCACCGCACTCACTGCTC
This sequence comes from Armatimonadota bacterium, assembly GCA_031363565.1. GTDB lineage: Bacteria > Armatimonadota > Armatimonadia > Armatimonadales > Capsulimonadaceae > JANXMY01. The sequence goes on from JANLUQ010000499.1 coordinate 3,940, forward strand.
CTTGTGACTCCCAGACCTGCGATGCGCCGCCCGAGGTGACGACGGCGGCGGCAGGCACCAGAATCCCGCCCAGGCCAGGAGGCTTCGCGATCCGCACCGTCACGAACGCCCCCGGCCGCAGGCGGTGGCCCGGATTGGGGATGACGGCTTCGACGATCTCCGTGCGCGTCTCGTCACTGGCCGAGGGGAAGACGGCAGAGACATGAGCGGAGATCGGGCCTGCCGTACCCGCCGTGATCTGGACCGGCGTTCCAACCTCGATTCTCGCGAGGTCTGAGGCGGCAACGGCTGCCTGGACGCGGACGCGGTCGATCTCGGCGACGCGCAGGATCATCGTTCCCGGCTGGACCAGTGTTCCCGGCGCGAGAGGCCGGGCAGTGATGACCCCATTGGCGGGCGAGGTGATTTGGGCGTAACCCTGGACGACGGCGGCTTCGCGCGACGCCGCTTGAGCGGCGGATGCCCCCGCGCGCGCTTGGGCCGCCTGGCCCTGGGCGACCACGAGGTCCGCTTCGGCCACCTGCCGCCCAGCCTGCGAGGCTTCCACCTGATGTCTTGCCCCCAGCACCTTGGACCGTGCGGCGGCCGCCATCGCCCGCGCCCCACGCGCCTTCGCCCGCGCCGAAGAAAGAGAGGCGATCGCGGCCTGGGCCTGGGCCAGCTCGTTCTGGTACTCCTGGCGCGAGGCAGCGCCCGCATCCGCAAGCTGCTTCTCGCGGGCGATCTCCGTCTGCCAGTAGTCGGCATTCGCGGATGCGCTCCCGATCCCAGCCTCGGCATCGGTAACGGCGTCCTGTGCCGACTGCGCCTCAGCCTGGGCATCTGCAACCCCCTGCTTCGCGACTTGTACCTGTGCAGCAGCTTGTTCTAGGACAGCCTGATGATGCAGTCGGTGGTTTAGGTCGGCCACCTGTGCGCCCGCCTCGGCTTCCTGCGCCTGCCGCGCCGCCTGGTCGGCTTTGGCCCCGACTTCCGCCGTGTCTAGCCGGGCCACGACTTGCCCAGCCCGTACCGGATCGCCGGGATAGACAGGCAGGGCGACCAAAGTCCCGGTGATCCGCGGGCTGATGTCCTGCTCATTGAAGGCGCGCACAGTTCCCGTATAGGTCGCGGCATCCTCCAGACTCCCCTGCCGCACAGAAGCCAGCATGACAGGCACCGCGCCCATCGGCGGACGCATCTGGGACATGTCCATCGCCTGTGCCGAAAGCACGTCAAGCTGACCGGGCGTATGCAGCCGCCGCACGGCCCAGGTCGTGCCGAGGACGACGAGCAGAACGGCGGCCAGGCTGAGGCCGTTCTTCCAAATCCATGGTTTCATTTCGATCTTTTCTCAGGGTTGTAGACATGCGGCCACGCATGAACGGGCCGCGATCAGGGGGCAAGGCGTGGAAGTTTAGACGACAGGAGGCGCACGAAGGCCGTTGAGGTGGGGCAGGAGAGAGGGCAGGAGAACAGCGGCGTGGGGGCGGAGGCGGGCTTCCGTCACGGGCGGGAGGCAGTTGAACGGAGCGGAGGCCACGGGAGGTGCAAGCGTAGGTGCCGCTGCCGGCAGCCATCGCGCGCGCTGGGGGGCAAGGGAGGCGTGCCTTACAGATGCCGCGTGGATCGTCACCAGGCAGCGCGGCGTGGAGAGGGTGGCGCGGCTCGGCGCGGCGGCGGCTGGCGCCCCGTGCATCGCCGGGCAGCCCTGATGCATCGTGCAGCCACTCTTTGCCATGTGGCAGCAGGCCATCAAGGCCGTATAAGCCTTGGGGGAGTTCAGGCCGGATGCAGGAAGCAGAACGTGGGCGCAGGGGGAGGATGAAGCGGCCATACCCACGCAGCGCATCTGCGCCTCGGCATAGGCTGCCGTCGGCACAAGCGGCTGCACACACAGGAGCAGGGCAAGGAGCAGCCGAAAGAAGTTGTGCGGGCGCTTGGACATGACTACCTTATCATACCCTACAAACCCCGCGATGAGTTCCCTTTATGGACAGGCAGAAGTGGCCGGGAGCGGTACACGATATGGTCGGAGGACGCAGGCCAAGGCAGGAGATTGGGCAGGGAGCGGCGAACAGGAACACCCTAGGAGGGACGAGAGATCCCATGACACACGAATTTGCATCCAACCGCTACGAAAGCGCGGCCTTCCGCCGTTGCGGGGACAGCGGCCTGATGCTGCCGCTCATCTCGCTTGGATTCTGGCAAGCGCTTGGCGAGCCGGGTATGGAAGACGTCTGCCGCCAGTGCATGTACACGGCGTTCGACAGCGGCATCACACATTTTGATCTGGCGAACAACTACGGGCCTCCGCCTGGCAACAGCGAGATTGTGGTGGGAGAGATCCTCAAGGACATGCCACGCGATGAGCTGATTATCTCGACCAAGGCCGGCTACGGCATGTGGAGCGGTCCTTACGGCGATGGAGGCAGCAAGAAATACCTCGTCGCCAGCCTCGACCAGTCCCTCCAGCGGATGGGGCTGGAGTATGTGGACATCTTCTATCACCACCGGCCTGACAACGAGACCCCGCTGGAGGAGACATTGGCCGCACTCGACTTGATCGTCCGGCAGGGCAAGGCGCTGTATGTCGGCGTCAGCAGCTACTCGGGAGCGCGCTACGCCCAGGCCGTCGAGATGTGCCGTCAGCACGACTGGGCGCCCATCACCATCCACCAGCCTTACTACAACATGCTCGGGCGCGGCATCGAGACGGACCTGCTCCCGCACACGACCGTCCACGGCACGGGCATCATCGCCTTCTGCCCACTGGCTGGGGGCACGCTGACCGACCGCTACCTCCAGGGCCTGCCGCCGGACTCACGCCAGGGCAAGCGCGGCGAGGACGGGCAGCATTGGTGGCGTCAGGAGCAGGAAAAGGGCCATTGGGACTGTCTGGGGCAGCTCAACGCTATCGCCCAGGAGCGCGGCCAGACACTGGCTCAGATGGCGCTGGCTTGGACCCTGCGGCTGCCCGGCGTTACCAGTGCCCTCATCGGGGCTTCCACCGTCGAGCAGTTGAAGCAGAACATCGCCGCCCAGGACAACCTTGCGTTCAGCGCCGACGAACTCGCGCGCATTGACGTTGTTCTGAAAACCTGGTCCTGATTCGACCGCCTTTGGAAGACAAAAAGGCCGGCGGGGCGCAGACCCCGTCGGCCTTATCTTCTTGTAGTCTGCTTTTCTATCGCGCCAGGTATCTCCAGTATCGCCACTAATTCTGCTGCACACTCGCCGCAGTAAAAGGCGTCAGCAATGGGAAGAGACATGCCGCGGATGCCGCAACCGTGACGAGCGAGGCTTTCAGCACGGCAACACGGCAGTTGCCTGACTTGGTCTTGCTGTCTATTCTACTAATCGTCATTACACACAAAAAAGAAGGGCCGGAGGCATACAGCCTCCGGCCCGTTTTGGTTCTATATCACGAGCAGCCTAAGCTGGTACCGCAGCTTAAACATTTATAGCAAGCTCCGCTGCGAATTGTGATGGCACCGCACTCGGGGCAGGGCGGGGCGTCAGACTGCATCCGGTAGATCTCGCGCTCGTGGTCGGCGATGGCGGCCGTGTTAGTTTCGGCGAGATGGGCTAGGTCACTGCTCTTGGGGCCGCTGCCGTTTTTACCATTCCCGTTGCTCAGGCTGCCGTTCTTGGAATCGTGGGCGGGCGAGGGCGGCGGGGACGGGAGCCGCGCGGGAGCAGCGTAGGCCGCATCGTCCTGGTCGGCGAGCAGGCCGACGTTGTGCCGATCTTCCTTCTGCAAGAAGCGCAGGGCGAGATACCGGAAGATGTAGTCCATGACGGATTTCGCCATGGGGATCTCTTTGTTGCCGGTGAAGCCGGACGGCTCGAAGCGGGAGTGGATGAATTTGTCCACCAGGGTCGAGAGCGGGACACCGTACTGCAAGGCCAGCGAGATGGCCGTGGCGAAACTGTCCATCAGCCCAGAGATGCTGGAGCCTTCCTTGGACATGCGGATGAAGATCTCGCCAGGCTGGTTGGTGTCCGGGTAGAGGCCGACGGTCAGATAGCCCTCATGGCCGCCGATACTGAACTTGTGGGTGACACCCGCGCGCTCGTCGGGCAGGCGGCGGCGAACGGCCTTCGGCGGTGCGAGGGTGGCGGGCATCGCCGCATCCTGCGGCGGGGTGGCCTTCATGCCGGCCTTTTCGGCAGGCACTTCCTTGCTGGTGTTCAGCGGCTGGGTGCGCTTGGAGCCGTCCCGGTAGATTGCGACGGCCTTGATACCCAGCTTCCAGGCCTCCATGTAGGTTTCGGCGATGTCCTCGGGTGTGGCGTCATTCGGTACGTTGACGGTCTTCGAGATCGCGCCCGAGATGAAGGGCTGGGCGGCAGCCATCATCTTGATGTGGCCCCGGTAGTGGATCGAACGCGTCCCGTTCATCGGGCGGAAGGCGCAGTCGAAGATAGGCAGGTGCTCAGCGCTGAGGTCCGGGGCGCCCTCGATGGTGTCGTGCTCGTCAATGAACTTGATGATGCCTTCCACCTGCGCCTCGTCATAGCCGAGCCGCTGCAAGGCCTCGGGGACGGTCTGGTTGACGATCTTCATCATGCCGCCGCCAACGAGGGACTTGTACTTGACGATGGCGATGTCCGGCTCGATGCCGGTGGTGTCACAGTCCATCAAAAATCCGATAGTTCCGGTTGGCGCGAGAACGGTAGATTGTGCATTACGATACCCATGCAATTCACCTTCCTCTACAGCCTCGTCCCAGGCGGCGCGGGCGGCGGCAAGTAGGGTGCTGGGGATCAGGGTCCCGTTGATCTGGTCCACATGGTCGCGGTGCTTGTGCATGACGCGCAGCATTGGGTCGCGGTTCTCGGCGAAGCCGGCGAACGGCCCGCCACAATCACGAGCGATGGATGCCGACTGGTGGTAGGCACGGCCGGTCATCAGGGCAGTGACGGCCCCGGCGTAGGCCCGGCCCGCGTCGCTGTCATAGGGAAGGCCCGCCGCCATCAGCAGGGCGCCGAGGTTGGCATAGCCAAGACCCAGAGGCCGGAACTCGTGTGAGCGCTGCTCGATCTTATCCGTCGGATAGGATGCGAAGCCGACGACGATCTCCTGGGCCGTGATCATGATCTTAACAGCATGATCGAACGACTCGGTATCGAACGCACCGGTGCCGTCCTGCCGGAACTTCATGAGATTAAGCGATGATAAGTTGCAGGCAGTACTATTAAGAAAGAAGAACTCACTGCATGGATTGGAGGCGTAGATGCGGTCCGTGTTGGCGCAGGTATGCCAGTCATTCGCGGCCGTGTCGTATTGCATGCCGGGATCGCCGCAGACCCAGGTGCCCTCGGCGATGCTGTGCAGCAGGTCTTTGGCCCGGAAAGTCTCGGCAGTCTTGCCGGATGTTCGGAACTTGGTCTCCCAGGTGGCGTCAGCCTCGACGGCCTGCATGAACTCGTCGGTGACGCGAACGCTGTGGTTGGCGTTCTGGAAGGGAACGGTGTCGTAGGCGCCGCCCGCGACGTTGAACGCGCCCGAGTAGCCGGCATCAATAAGGGCGTGGGCCTTCAGCTCGGCGTCCTTCTTGCAGTCAATGAACTCTTTGACGTCCGGGTGGTCGATGTTCAGAACGCGCATGCAGGCCGCGCGGCGGGTGCTGCCACCGCTCTTGATGCTGCCCGCCGAGGCGTCCAGGCCCTTCATGAAGGAGATCGGTCCGCTGGACCGGCCCCCAGCTTCCAAAGGCTCCTTGGAGGAGCGCAGGGTGGAAAGGTTCAGACCCGACCCGGAGCCGTCTTTGAAGAGCATCCCCTCGGTCTTGTAGAGGTCCAGAATGCTCTCCATTGTATCATTAACTTCGTTTATATAGCAGGCGCTTACAGCCTGCCGTCGCCCAGCCCAGCCCAGGTTGAACCAGACGGGGCTGTTGAAAGCGGCGTACTGATGCAGGAGGATGAAGCGCAGCTCGTCGTGGAAGGCCCCGGCGTCGGCGTCGGAGGCGAAGTAGCTGCCTAGCTTAGCCCATTCCAGGATGCGATCGGAAACGCGGCCAATGAGCTGTTTGACGCTGTACTCGCGCTCCAGCGTGCCGATCTGACCCCGGAAGTATTTGGAGACGACGACGTTCGTGGCGAGCTGCGACCAGTCCTTCGGGATCTCGACACCGTTCTGCTCGAAGACGACGGTGCCGTCGCTGCCGACGATGCTGGCGTTGCGAAGCTCCCACTCGACGCTGGCCCAAACGTCCTGGCCAGGCTGGGTGTAGCGGCGCGGGATGGAGAGGCCGGGGGAGTTCGTTTTGGCAGTTTTTGATGTGCCATTTTTCGGCACGGCGAGCGCCTTGGGCGCGGCGGTCGTCTTGGCGGCAGGGATGGGCAAGGCGGGCATAAGTTCTTGTCCTATTTCTAATTTCTGTTCGACTTCGGGCGCGGCCACGGGGTCGGCGAAAGCTTCCAGGTCGGGGCCGGCGGCCTCGATGACAGGCTCGGCGGCCTTTACGGTAATAGGCTCGACGGCGGCTTCTACGATGACGGGTTCAGCCTCGGCTTCCATGACGAAGGCAGCTTCCATGACCGGGGCCGTTACCACCGCGGGGGCCACTTCCTCATATGTCTCTTCCGCCGGGGCTTCCTCATCGGTGCGGAGATTGAAATCCTCACGCGCAGCACGCAGAGGGCTGGCGAGTGGGACCGGCTCGTCGGCCAGCATCCGGGCCATCATGGTGTCCTCGAACGGGTCATCCTCGGCGAACGGGTCTGAGGCGTCCTCTCGCTGGGCGATCTGGGACGGAGCGGGGAAGTTGCCGACCGGGACATTGGCGGGGTGCCGCGCGCCCAGGTCAACCTCGTCACCGCCGAAGAGGGCACCGCCTGTCTCGACGGGCTTAGCCTGTGCCGCAGGGGCGGACACGGCGGCCTTGCGCGCGGCGCGCGGCAGGGTCGGTTCCTCATCGCCCATCAGGTCCAGGGTCGTCCCGGACGTGTTCTTTTTCCCATTACTTCGCTCTGCCATGCTGTCTCCTTCGTTTCTCATCTGCTCTTCTTTGGTCATTCTTTCCGTAGGCGACTGCCCTGCTTTTTCAGCAGGTTCACGATGTCGCGGAACTGGGTGGCGTCTTCAAACTGGCGGTACACGGACGCGAAGCGCACATAGGCGACCTGATCAATGCGGCGCAGGTTTTCCATGACCATCTCGCCGATCTCAGACGACGGGACCTCTTTGTCCAGGCGGTTGGTCAAGGTCCGCTCGATGTCGTCGGCGATGGTCTGCAAGGTCTCTTCCGAGATCGGGCGCTTCTGGCAGGCCACACGCAGGGAGCGCAGCAGCTTGTTCCGGTCAAACGGCTCGCGGCGCTGGTGGCCGTCGCGGTCCGGCTTCTTGACGACGGTGAGCTGCATTTCCTCGATCGTCTCGAACGTGGTGAAGCGCCGCTCGCAGTGTTTGCACTCGCGGCGTCGCTTGATCGCCTCGCCCTCGCGCATCGGCCGTGAGTCCAGCACGGCGTCGTTGTCATGGCCGCAGTACGGACACTTCACGAAGATCTCATTGGAGCGGAATTCCCCGCATTGCCTTTCGGCAGTCTTTCCTACATGTTGTGTATATCGTTAGTATATCACACTAAATATAGCCTGTCAAGGGTTGTCCGATTCTTTTTTCACCAGGAGGCTCCTTCAGTTATCGGCCTGAATAGCCACAATTGTGTATAACACCTAACAGCAGTGAGGCGGCACAGTGACTCCCAATCCCATCGGCATATTGAACGGACAGGGCGGCGAGATTCTCATCGAGATCATTCAGAACCAGGGCGGCGTCAAGACCTTCCCGAAGGATGGGAATAAGCCACTACTGGAGGCTCTGGAACGACTGGCGGACGACGGCTACCTGGAGATGCTCAGGGAAACGCCGGACACGGTAACATACAGCATCATCGTATGATCGGCGCAGGGACTCGCACGGCGGCAAAATCGGGTACAACAACGACATTGAGTCTGGCCCAAAGACCCAAAGGGGAGTGGCCAAAGGAGAATGTCATGCATGTGCTGTTCATCGGCGGGACCGGGCTGATCTCGACGGCGATCGCTCGTCAGCTTTTGGAGTCGGGCCATCAGGTCACGCTGTTCAACCGGGGCAAGTCCGAGAGCCGCCTGCCAAGCGGCGCTCAGGAAATACGCGGCGATCGCAAGGACTACGCGGCCTTCGAGCAGGCCTTTGCGGACAAGACCTATGACGTGGTCGTGGATATGGTGGCCTTCCACCCGGACGACACAGCTTCGGCCATCCGGGCGTTTGCGGGCCGGTGTGGTCAATTTATCCACTGCTCCACCGTTTGCGTGTATTCCGGCCCGGTGACCCAGATCCCGACGACCGAGACCGAGCCGTACCACTCTCTAGGCGGCTACGGCAAAAACAAAGCCGCCTGTGAAGAACTGCTGTTCAGCGCCTTCAGCGACCAGCAGTTCCCAGCGACGGTCATGCGCCCCTCACACTCCTACGGCGAAGGCGGCAGCATCCTCCGCTCGGTCGGGCCGGGCGACACATTCGTGGACCGGCTCCGCAAGGGTAAGCCGATCATCGTGCAGGGCGACGGCAACTCGCTCTGGGCCTCCTGCCATGTGGATGATGTCGCGCGCGGGTTCATCGCCGCCATGGGCAATCCCAAGTGCCTGGGTCAAGCCTATAATATCACCGGGGACGACTGGTTTACCTGGAACCAGTATTATCAGCAGGTCGCCGAGGTCGTCGGCGGCACGTTCACGCCGGTCTACATCCCCACCGAAACCCTACGCGAAGTCGCACCCGGAATGGCGGGGGGGACCTATGAGATCTTCGAGTGGCCCTCCGTCTTCGACAACAGCAAGCTGAAGCGGGATACGGACTACAAAGGCCAGACGATTGACCTCAAAGAAGGCACACGCCGGACCCTGGCCTGGCTGGAAGCGAACGGCAAGCTAAAGGACAGCGATGCGGACGACTATGAGGACCGGCTTGTCGCGGGCTGGACTGCGAAAACGGCGGAACTGCCGAAGCAGTCGGGGGGCTGATCCGCATGGATGCAGAGCAGGTTCGGAAGCGGCTTCGGTCGCGGCAGACGCAGGACCGTATCGGGGCGGTAAAACAGGCGGTGGGCATGGACCAGCCGGAGCGACAGACGCTCTTGCTGGAAGCGCTGGCTGACAAATCGCCCTATGTCGGGGCGCTGGCGGCGGAGGCCCTGGGCGAAAGCGCCGACGACGCGGCAGCTTTGGCGATGACGGAGCGGTTCGCGTTCCTGAGCGAAGATGGCCCGGCCCGCGACCCCGGCT
>JANLUQ010000519.1:0-4351 GCA_031363565.1 Armatimonadota bacterium
GTGTTGCCTTCCAGGTAGTTGCCGCCGGGCAGACGCAGGAAGGCAGGCTCCATATCGCCCATTTTCTGCATGAGATCAATGCGGCTGCCGTTGGGCCGGTCCTTGTAAGTCGGCGGCATCAGTGAGACCTGAGACAGCCAGACCGTGCCGGGACTGCTCGCCGAGATCACGAAACGGTTCGCCGTGGAGGGGACGGCGGCACCCGTAGAGAGCGTGACGGTGTAATGCTTCCAGTCCGATGTCAGCGCGGGCACCTGGGCAGTGGCCCGGACATCCGCGCCGTCGGCGCTCTGGATGCCCACAGTGAGCGGGCCGGTGAAAGTCGGACTCGCTTTGGCATAGAACGAGGCGCGGTAGGTCGTGTTCGGCTTGATTGGAACGCCCCAGTAGCCGTCATTGGCGACTCCGACGCGGTGGCCCGGCCCTGCCGAGGAGATGTCCAGGCGCAGGCATTTCGTCAGCGCAGTTCCAGGAACTGGATTGCTCGTGTCTACCGAAATCGTGCCCGCCCCGCCGCCGCCCGTGACCACAGACCAATGAGCGAGGCCATTGGGGTCATCATTGAAGGCCCGGTTCTGGATCAGCTCGGCGTACAGGCCGCCGTCGTAGGAATGGTTGATCTCCTCGGTCATCAGGCCGAAGAACGTGGGGCTGATCTTGATGCCAGGCTTGTTCACCTGGACCGTCAGCCGGCCGGGGTCGGCGTGGACGCCGACTGATGCAGCGGCAAGGAGCGCCGGGGCGAGCCAGGCGCGGAGTGTTGATGTCAGTGTCATGTTTGATGTCATGTTCGATAGGTTCCTAAAGTTCGATTTTCCAGCCGCCATCGGCCACCGCCTCCGCGAAGGTGGCATCGTCGAGTGTCAGCCCGAAGCCGGGCGCACGAGGGACCGAGACCCAGCCGTCTTCCAAAACGTAGCCCGCCGTGTCCAGGCCGGGCGTGACGGCCTCGTCCCACTCGACAAAGGTGAAGCCTCGCAGGGCTGGGGCCAGGTGGCACGAGAGGTGGTTGCCGAGGTGCCCGCCGTAGTGATGCGGGGCGGACAGCGTGCCCCACTCGTCCAATCGGTTCCCCGTCGCGAGCCAGCGCGTTAGGCCGTGGCCGAAGACGTCATACTGTATCACGTCTACCAATCCCTCACTCGCCCAGCGCAGCAGGGATGGTGACGCCTCACCCTCGCCGTCAGCGATCAGCGTTGCCAGGCCCTCCGACCTGAGCCAGTCTTTGAGGTCGCGGTACAGAACGGCATCCTCGTGGAACGGTTCTTCCATCCAGCGGATGCGGCAGTCGGCGGTCTGTGCCAGGGCATGTTTGGTCAGGTTCAGGTTCCAGCCGTCGTTGGCATCCAGCATCAGGGCGGCCTCCGGCCCGACGGCGGCGCGGACGGCACGGATGACGGCGATATCGCGCCGCATCCCCGCCTCGGGCGGCATCCAGCGCGCGCCGCGCCCGACCTTGATCTTGAAGGCGCGGTGACCAGAGTCATAGCCTGCACGCGCCTCGGATGCGAGCAGGGCGGCGGCTTCGTCGTCAGAGGCCAGGTGCAGGTCGTCCAAATAGAGCGACGTGTCGTAGCACGGCACGCGCAGGTCGGTCGGGGCGGGAAGCCCGGCAGCCTCGGCGGCGAGGGCATAGACGGGGCGGCCCGCGAGACGCCCGGCGAGGTCCCAAAGGGGGAACTCGAACGGCAGCCATTCTTCGCGGACGACGCCCGACTCGGTGAACAGGTCGCTTAAGCTCCGGCCCAGCAGGGCGGGAGCGCGGTCCGGGCCAGCGTGGCAGACGCTGAACCCGGACGCGCCGTTTTGGGTGGTGATCTGCAGGAGCGGGACGCGCACACGGTCGCCGTGCGCGCCCAGGCGGGCGTTGCTGCCGGCGGCTCGGGGACGGCGGCCTTCGAGGACGCCCCATTCGAGGCGGGCGATGGGGGTAGAGTCAAGAGGAAAAGTCATTGGATTTTTGTTCGGCGTCCACTCACTCGAGTCCTCCCGGCGCCTCATTGCCTTCGATGCTAGGCGACATACGCCGGCGGTCGGGGCAGCGTGTGAAGTGCCACTTCCATGGCCAGCACGCCGAGCGCCAGTCCGACGCTGACCACGCCGGGCAACGAGCGTCGTGCCTCCGCGAGGAGGCCGACGCTTAGGCCAACTCCCGCCAGGGCGTAGCAGAGCAGCAGGAGGCCCCAGCAGAACTGCCACTCAAACGCAACGCATCGGTAAAGATATGCCCCGTGTCCATCCCATGCCGCCGGAAAGCAGCAGTAGCAGAGGAAGTGGGTCGCCGCCAGCAGGGCCAGGCTCAGGACAGAACATCCGGCGGCGAGTGCGCGCGCCCTTCCCGCCGGGATAGCGGCTCGGACCTTCATTTGTAGACCTCGAAGCTGAACAGGGAGTAGCCGAACTGTGTTGCGCGCTTGGTGCCGTACATCCGCACGAACTGGGCCGGGGTCGGCGTGAACTTGATTTCCTCCGTGCCGCCCTGGCCGTTAGTCGTCTGATAGACGTCCGTCCAGGTTTTGCCGTCGAGGCTGACCTGGATGCTGTAGGCGGAGGCAGCGGCAGACTCCCAGGACAGCAGGACGTGGCTGATTGGGGTAACTTTGCCCAAGTCTACCGCGATCCACTGCGGGTCACCGGGGGCGCTGCTCCAGCGCGTGGCATCATCGCCGTCCACGGCGTTCTTGGCGGCGACATCCGGGCGGTTCTCCGTAGATGAGACCGTGACGGGGCGGCCCTGGGCGAGATCCTTTTCCGTGCGGGCGAGGACGGCGGGGACCGGATGGGAATCGCCCATGAAGGGGATCGCCTCGGTGTAGTCTCTGGCGAGCCGCAGGGACGCATGCTGCCGGATGTCGCGGGAGGACGCGCCGATCTGGACATCGTACTCGCCCGCATCCGCCTTCCACTGCCTGCCGGGAACGTCGCAGTAGGCCAGGGCGCGCGGCTTCAATTGGAACTGAACGGTCTTGGTCTCACCGGGCTGGAGGTCCACTTTCGCGAAGTTCTTGAGTTCACGCACCGGCTTGTCTATCTTCGGGCTGGGGTCGTGGACATACAGCTCGACGACCTCGGCCCCCGCCCGGCGGCCCGTATTCGTGACATCCAGGCTGGCCGTCACCGTCCCATCCGGCGCAAGCAAGGTGTTGTTGAGCGTCAGAGCACCGTACCGGAACGTGGTGTAGGACAGGCCGTGGCCGAACGGGAACAGGGGCGCGATCTTCGCCTTGTCGAAGTGGCGGTAGCCGACGTAGATGCCCTCGACATAGTCCACATGGCCCTTCGTTCCGGGAAAGTGGCCGAAGTCGGGGTAGTCCTCACGCCGGGCGGCTAGGGTATCCGGCAGCTTCCCAGACGGGTTTACATCGCCGAACAGGACGGCGGCCAGCGCGTGCCCACCTTCCTGGCCGGGGAACCAGGTCTCGACCAGGCCGGGGACGCGGTCTAGCCAGGCGGTCATGGTGACGGGCGTGCCGTTGTTCAGCACGACGATGGTCTTCTTGTTGGCGGCGGCGACCGCCTGGATCAGGGCATCCTGGTCGCCGGGCAGGGCCATCGAGGGCCGGTCCTGGCCTTCGCCCTCGGTCCCCTCGGTGCTGACGCAGACGACGGCGACATCGGAGGCGCGGGCGGCCTCGACGGCCTCGCCGAAGCGGGACATGCTCGGCAGGATCCAGTCGAGGCGGGCGGTGGCCTCGCGGGCGGCCTGATAATACTCGACGCGCAGGGCGTAGGACTGGCCCGCGACCAGGTCCACCTCGGCGGACTGGGGCGACTCGCGGCCGTCTATCCAGTGGTTGATGAGCTGCTTGCCGTCCAGGAACAAACGGCATCCGTCATCGGCAGTCAGGGTGAGCGTGTAGTGTCCAGTCACGGGGGCGACCAGATTGCCGGTCCAGCGGGCGCTGAAGTTGGTGCGCGGCAGGCTGGGGTCGGGCGAGACGGTGTTCCAGTCGTCCTGGATCTGGGCGTCGGTGCGGATCAGGGCGGGCGGCCCGGAGAGGGTGCGGTTATTGAAATACTCGGCCCGCAGTCCGGCCCCCACCCCGCCGGGGAGCGTGAAGGCGCGCGCGGGGACTGGCGAGCCTACCAGCATCCCGCGCGCATAATGGACGGCGACATTCGGCCCGACGCGGCGTGTGATGCCGGAAAGCGGGCTGATCGCGTAAAAGGGGGTTAGGCCGGGGCTGCCCGCCGCGCCGTACTGCATGTCCACGGCGCCCGGCCCGATGACGGCGATGGACTTGAGCTGGGCGGCGTCCAGCGGCAGGATGGCGCCCCGGTTCTTCAAGAGGACGATGCTTTTGGAGGCGGCTTCAAACGTCAAAGCCTGGTGTTCGGGGGAGTTGACCAG
>JANLUQ010000532.1:0-6591 GCA_031363565.1 Armatimonadota bacterium
CGTCTGGACATCCGAGAAGACCGGATTGTCCTCCGACTTCTGCTGAACAATGAAGCTGTCCTCGTTGGTGCTTTGGTCGTAGAAGTACAGGCGCAGCGTTGTGCCGGACGGGTGGTAATCCACGGTGCAGCCCGAAGGAGCCACCGGGGCGGCCTGGGCGTCATTCGTGGTCAGTGTGACCACATTGGAGGGCACCGAGTACCCGGCAGGATTGCTGGCAACGACCTCAAACTGGTAGGCCGAGCTCGCCTGCAGGCCGGTCTGCGTAAAACTGACCGTTGTGCCTTTGCCGGCGACGCCGGGGACATTATTGACCTCGTGGAAGCTGGCGTCGCCTGGTCCCTTGAGGAAGATGCGGAAGTAATCCTCATGACGGCTGTTGTCCGTCCAGGACAGGGCAACAGTGTCATCTTTGCCCGCCGTCACCGATGCCGCCAGATTGCTGGGCGGGACCGGGACAGTGACGCCGGACGACGTGTTACTGGGGGCCGAGTTCCACTTGGCGTTGTGGGCGACTACCTGAAAAGTATATAGGGTGTCGGGCGCAAGGTCCGGCGTGGTGTAATACTGGTAGCTTCCGGCGCCCGCCAGTGCCGGCAGCGTCTGGACATCCGAGAAGACCGGATTGTCCTCCGACTTCTGCTGAACAATGAAGCTGTCCTCGTTGGTGCTTTGGTCGTAGAAGTACAGGCGCAGCGTCGTGCCGGTCGGGTGGTAATCCACGTTGCAGCCCGAAGGAGCATTCGGCGGGGTCTGGGCGACATTCGTGGTCAGCGTCACCACATTGGACGGTGCTGAGTATCCGGCTCCGTTGCTGGCAGCGACCTCATAGGCGACATTGGTACTCGGCGGGGCCGTGCTGTCACTGTACGTGACGGTGTTTCCTTTGCCGGGGACGCCGGGGACGTTGTCGATCTCGTTGAAGGTGGTTGCGCCGGGGAGCTTACGGAAGATGCGGAAGTAGTCCTCATGACGGCTGTTGTCCGTCCATGTCAGCTTCACGGAACCGCCCACGGCCGTTCCCTGGAGGTTAACTGGCGGGACCGGGACGGTGACGCCGGAGGACGTGTTGCTGTACGCCGAGGGTCCGACGCTATTGTGCGCCTGCACGCGGAACGTATACAAGGTGTCGGGCGACAGGTCCGGCGTGGTGTAATACTGGTAGCTTCCGGCACCTCGGAGTGCGGGAAGTGCTTGTACGACCGAGAACGCGCTGTCGTCCTCCGACTTCTGCTCCACGGTGAAGCTGTCCTCGTTGGTGCTGCGGTCGTAGAAGTACAGGCGCAGCGTCGTGCCGGTCGGATGGTACTCTACATTGCAATCCGAAGGAGCCACCGGAACGGCCTGCGCCGTGTTCGTGACAGCGGAGACGTGGTTCGAATCGCCGGAATAAAGGCTTCCGTTGCTGGCGACCACATAGTACTGGTAGGTGTTGTTCGCGTCCAGCCCGGCGTCGGTGTAGGTCACGGTGCTGCCCGTGCCACTCACTCCGACCCGGTTGCCGACTTCCAGGAAGTTGCCGTCACTTGGCCCGCGGCGGAAGATGCGGAAGCGGTCCTCGTGGCGGCTGTTGTCCGTCCATGTCAGGAGAACGGAGTCGTCTGTGCCCGCGACCGGCGCGGCGCTCAGTCCGCTGGGCGGGACCGGGACAGTGCTGCCGGAATCGGTGTTGCTGGGAAGGGAAAGGGTTCCATCGGCGCTGACGGCCCGCACTCGATAGGTATAAGTCGTGTCAACGGCGAGGCCTGCGTCGTAGAAATATTCATAATTGCCGGTGCCGACTAAGGCAGGTGCGATCCCGACCGGGGTGAAGGTCGTCTCCCCGTCGGCCTCCCGCTCAATGACGAAGTGGTCTTCGTTATCACTGCGATCGTAGAAGTAGAGCCGGAGCTGCGTATTCGACACCTGGTAATCCACGTGCAGGTCCGAAGGGGCGGTCGGCGCCACAGAAGCCGCAAGCGCCAGTGCGGACGGCGGTGCGGCGACGATCGGCGCACACGCGAGCAGCACAAAGGCCAGCAATGGGACCCAGGGAGGGGTCAAACGAGGTGTCCTAAACAACGGACGGAGGGTGGTACACATTGGTTTCTACTTGTTCCTATGTTGAGGAAATGAATGATGCGGAGGAGCCGCGTAAGTCAAGAACGACGGTAAGTCAAGAACGACGGTAAAACTATTCGAAGGAATGCACTGCCCGATGAAAGAAACGGGCACCAGTGAGTCTCGTGTGCACAATCTATGCCAATCTTGCATTAACTTCGAAATAAAAATTTATTTTTGCGGCGCGCTGCTTTTTTGCAGTGAAGGGGCTGCTCCGATGTGCCCCAAAACCTCCCCGACGACGGGGATGGATAAATGCTCGCCGGATGCCGTAGACACGATGATCTGGGTCTGCACTAAACCACTGGGCGCCCCCGGCAGGAGTGTGATCACCAGCAGCCTTCCTGGACCTGCCGCTTCCCCGAGCCGCGCCGTCAGCCAGCGGCTGTCGCTGGAAAGCGACAGCTTCCGGCCACGCTCCGCCGCCGGCTCGGACAGCCGCACTTCTCGGGACACGCCCTGCCCCGTGGGGATACTTCCGAAAAAGACTGATTTCGGCTGGGCTGTGAGTGTCCCGCTGATGGTGCCTACGAGAGTTACACTCGCCCCTTTCAGGGCTTCAGGACCCGCAAAAGAAAGAGTGGCTGAAACCGGCCCTGCGTCAAGGGAAGGCAGCAGCGTGACCTGAAATCGCCGCGACCGCGCCGCAGTGCCATCACGCAGGGCCGCCGTTTCGGGGCCGTCCGGCGTCACGGTCACCGAAGGGGTACTCGCGACCGGGGTGGGCACCGGCTTGCCGGCCAGGGCGTCTGCGTCTGCCGTCACGGTCACCGCCACCGACTTCGAGCTTCCCAGCGACAATGTTCCGAAGTCCAGCACGTCCGGCTCGAAGGCGGCGGGGGCGCGCACGATCATCACGATCTCCATCGCACCAAGCGGTCGGGCTGTCTCATCGGGGCCATAGGCCCACGCATATTTGTGCATCTCCCCACTCTGCCCGAAGCGCAGCGCTACGGAGACCCGCACCTGAGCGGTGCCCCCCGGGGCAAGAGCGATCCTGGCCACTGGTTTCCCGGCCTTTGTCAGAAAAAGGGTTTCGCAGCCGCATGAACCGCGCAGGCGGCTGACGGTCACGGCCCGCGTGAGAGTGTTCTTGAGTGTGAAGGTGTGTTCTACGTGGCTCTGCTTCCCCTCTTCGATCACGCCCGCGTTCCAGCGGATGGTGCCCTCACCCCCGTCTTCCTCGCCCGCGCGGATCACCCCTTTGAGCAAGGGCCGCAAATCGGAGGGCTTGTCTGTCTTCGAGGCGGCGTCCTGCGCGGAGGGCGCCGACGCAGGCGCGGCGGGCTCCTTGCCCATCAGCGGATAGGGCCCCGCTTGACAGATGCCTTGTGCCGCCAGCAGGGCGGCCGCGCACACCCAGAGCTGCTTACCGTTCATGGGGTTCCTGGTTTTTCATGGGACTGCTGTTTTCTGCCGCCGCTCTCTTTGCCGGTGTCTTTCCCCTAGGCGGCGAGGGTGACCTCATCAGGGCGGTCAGCGTCCGTGACACCAGGAGTGCAGGTGGCGTCTCCTGGGGGTCGCTGCCCGGTTCATCGTTGGTGTACCGCACGATGCCCGCCGCGTCCAGAGCAAACACGCGCGGACATGCAGTCACCCCGTAGCGCTCGGCGGTCTGCTCCCTCGAGTCCAGAAGAAGCACAGTTCGCGCCGGGTCAAGATGGGTTTCCGCGGCGAAGGCGCGGGCTTCCGGCGCCTCTCCTGAGAAGACGACCACGGTCATTGACTTCTGCTGCCGCGTTGCGAGAGTGTTTTGCACGGCATCGGCCCACGTCTGGGCACACCGATGACAGGGGGCACATCCGCAGTAAAAGAACACGGCGACGGGATGGCCCCGCCAGTCGGTCAGGGAATGCTTTTGATGGTTTGTATCTAAAAGAGAAAAAGCAGGTGCGCTTTGACCCGCGCGGGCTGCGCGAGCGCCGGCCGCGTGTGCGGGGCCGAGCAGCGATCCCAGCAGCGATCCTGTCAAGAGGATCATAAAGCCCAGTATTCCGACATGCCGTGCGGAGACCAAAAAACCATTTCTTTCGGTACGTCGCGAACAAGTGCCCGGAGCGCGTCTCAGCGCATGATCGGCGGAAACGACCGTGACAGTTTTTCGACGAGGCCATCGGTCCGAATGCGGTAGACCGTGACCGGGGATTGCGGCTGTGCTGCCGGCTTGTCGGGCTTGCCGGTCATGTCTATGTTCGATGGCTTGACGACAGCGACGATGCCGTTCGGATAGGTCAGAACGATATTGCCCTGCCCGTCGCTCGCAGCGGTCGTCGCCGTTCCCACGGTGGAGGGTCCCGGACCCGAGTTGAGCAGACCAGGATTAGTCACCGCCTGAGCATGAGCCGGCAGCTTTGATAGGCCGAGCCAGGTCAGGACGGCTGCGCACATCAAAAGGAGCGCGCAAAAGGTCGTGGAGTGTCGCATCATAATCACTAGATCTCCCATGAGTGAGCAGCAGTATAGAGACAAGCGGCTGTCGAGGCAGGTGAAGTTTCCGCGCGTGGTTGACGCGCCGGGACAGTACGCAGCGGTGCGAGACAATGTCTCCGTACAAGAGCTTTGCCGGCCAAAGAACGGCCACAGCCGGCGGCAAAAGGTCACAGGGCTATCAGAGCGCCTCAAAGCCATTATAACATGGATAATTGCCCCAAACCTTATCCGGCAGAATTAAATTTCCTTTTGGCTCAAGTCGTGCTTTCGGCGCAGCTCAATATCTGGATGCAGTCCGCCGCTGTCTTGGGCGGGTTGCGTAGGGAGGCCCTGTGCTGCTGCACCCCCCGCAAAAACAGAGCCGTCTCACCGTCAAAAAGCGCCGAAAGAAAAATGTCGGGATGCAGCGGTTTATCGTGGGTAGGCTATAAAATGGAGTTGTTTATATTGCTTGTACGCTATAAAGTCTTGACTTTTATATGTGTTATAGGCTATAAAGTCTCTATGCTGAGTAAAGCTTCCAAAGCTCTGCGCCGAGAGCAGTTCGACCGGTCCCTCGCCCAGTCGCCCGGCCTGCGCCGCTTTATTGCGCCCAAGCGGGGCTGGATCCGCGAGGTACGCGAGGTCCTGGGACTGAGCGCCCAGCAGCTCGCCACGCGGATGGGCGTCTCCCAGCCGACGGTGGCCAAGATGGAGCAGGCCGAGGCAAAGGGAGTGATCACCCTGGCGAGCCTCAAACGTGCCGCCGAGGCCATGGACTGCCAGTTGGTGTATACCTTTGTGCCGCGCAGCTCGTTTGAGGAAATCCTTCAAGTCCGGGCCTCCGAGGTGGCGGCCCGCCTTCTCGATCGGGTCGGACACACCATGTCGCTGGAAGCCCAGGAGCCGGGCGGGGATTTTCGCGCCCGGCGGGAGCGTGAGCTGGCCGACGAGCTGGTTCGCACCCTGAGTCGTGAACTCTGGGAGGAGGGGATGGCTCCGAAGGCTCTCCGCGATAAGGCCGAATGACATTGGAATACAATGATACTGGAATACAATGATACTGGAATACCCGGACGGCGCCACGCCGCTCGATCCTGATCTGCTGGCCGCACTTCTCCCGGACCTCTCGACACAGGAGGAATTGAACGAGTGGGAAGCGGGAAACATTGCCGTCGCCCTTCGGTGGGCCTTGCGAAGCCGCACCCTCAAAACGGATCTGCTGACCGTGACCGGCCTGACGCTCCTGCACCGGCGGATGTTCGACCAGACCTGGCGGTGGGCGGGGAAGCTGCGTACCGCCGACACCAACATCGGGGCCTCCTGGTATCAGGCGTCGGCGCTGGTGCAGGCCCTCTGCGACGACGTCCGCTACCAGATCGAAAACGCCGTCTACCCGTGGGACGAGCTGGGTGCGCGCTTTCATCACCGGCTCGTTCTGATTCATCCGTTTCCCAACGGCAACGGACGCCACGCCCGGCTGGCCACGGACCTGCTGCTGGCCTACCACAACCAGCCGATTTTCACGTGGGGATCCGCCTCGCTGATCGCAGACAGCGCCACCCGACAGGACTATTTGACCGCGCTGCGGGAAGCGGACCGGGGAAATTGGGAAGGCTTGCTTTTGTTCATACGGTCTTGAGAAATCCCTCCTGTGACACGGCCCCGTAGTTTTGCTATCTGACCCCGTCCCTGTCCCAATCCCGAAATAAGACAGGGCACCGGGGAAGATGGGCGGCAATGTGGCGGACAGCAGACGCGCGCCTCGACAGCGCAGAGCGGCGCTTGGTACTGGCTCAGGGCCTTTGGGGCTGGGAGCCGCACGAGAAGCAGCGCCGGCTGTTCGCCACGCCCGCACAGGTCACGGTGGCCGCGTGTGGGCGGCGCTGGGGCAAGACCGAGTGCCTGGGCGTCGATATCGCCTCGCTGGCCCTGGATGAACTGGCCGCTGGGCACGACTGCCGGCAGCTTGTGGTCGCCCCCAGCGATAACCAGGCGAGGCTCATCGGCGGCGAGGTCCTGCGCCTGCTGCTGCTCGCCTGGGACCAGGATACCGACTGGACGGCCGGCGCGGTGTTCTCG
>JANLUQ010000620.1:0-2992 GCA_031363565.1 Armatimonadota bacterium
CGCCGGGGAGAGGATCCGCGCTTGCGCTGGGAAGAGGAAGTCTTTAGCACCCGCCTCCCTCCAGGCGATACGAGAGGTGAAGGCGCATCCAAAATCCAGCGCCTTCCGCAAAGGAGGGTTAAGGCCATGAAGAGCTTGAACCCTGCCCCCGGAGCCAGCCTCCGGTAAGGGCGGAGTGATCCGCCCCCAACACGGGCAGGAAACGCTCACGAAGGCCCCCGCCGCTCCCTTACGGGATGGCGGGGGCTTTTAACGTCCTTGGCTTCGGTAGGGCGGGGACCGCCGTCGTCACAGGTTCTTTCGGCAGGCAGGTGGTCAGTGCATGGAACCGCTCGCGCAGGACATGCGCCAGAAGCCGCAAGGCCCACTCCCCGCTGCGGTGATGGCCGACGATGATCACGCCCAGGCCCGTATCCAGGATGGCCTCGCGCGCAGGCTGCCTCATCTGGCCGGTGACATAGACCTCCGCCCCGCGCTCCGAGGCTTCGTGCATCAGCTCCGCCGTCATCACGCCGACGACGGCTACCCGTGTCACCTCGTTGCGCTCACAGGTCCGCGCGTCTTCCCGGCCCCCGAAAACATCGAAGACTGACTTATAGAATGCCCCGACCGTCTGCGGCGGCACGTCCCCCAGCATCCCCAGCGGGCGGCCCTTACGCCTCCCCAGCGGCTGGAGGCCGGTCATCCCGAGGGAATCGGCGAGGCGTGAGTTATAGCCCAGGGCCAAACGCTCCTCAAACGGCAGGTGCGAGGCGAAGACGCCGACTCCTTGGGGCAGCTCTTCCATCTCCATCTTGAAGGGCCGATGCACGAACAGCGCATCCAGCTTTTCCTGCTTCACCCAATCGGTCAGTCCCGGCCACGGTTCTAGGACCATCCCCAGCCGGTTTACGGCGCGACCGAAAGGGCGAAAAACGATTGCCGGCTCGTCGGCGTACTTTGCGGTCTCCAGATACTGGTCCAGGAAATTAGCAAGATTGTTCGGTGAAATCATGGCAGTATATACCACAAACGGCTCCCTTTTGCACGTCACTCGCTTGACTTGCGTCTGCTAAATATGCTATAATTTAAGTAGATTTTCAGCAATTAACTACTACTTGTTGATAACAGTCTCAATTTTGGAGACGACTCAAAGAGACTCGCACTGGTGTAGGAGAACCGAATTGGCAAAGGGAAAGATTACGGCAAAAGGGGTGTCCCTGCTGGACAAAGAAACCGAGAGTTCCGAGCCGGTCGCCCTGGACGGACTGGACACGAACCACGCGAATGGACATGTCAACGGGCAGGGCGGCCCGTCGGCGCTGCTGGATACGACCGGGCGGCAGGTGGTGACGGAGATACTTTCCGAGGGCGTGGAAGACTCCGAGGCGATGGGGCACGTTACCGAGGAATACACGGCGGACACCATTCGTCTGCTGGAAGGTGTCGAGCATGTCCGCACTCGCCCAGCCATGTACATCGGCGACACCGGATCGGCGGGCCTGCATCATCTGTTGTTTGAGATCGTAGACAACTCCATTGACGAGGTGCTGGCCGGGTATGCCTCGGAGATCTGGGTCACGCTCAATGCCGACAAGACTGTTTCGGTCCGCGACAACGGGCGCGGTATCCCCGCCGATACCAACAAGGCGACGGGCCTGTCTGGGGTCGAGCTTGCCATGACCAAGCTGAACGCCGGTGGCAAGTTCGGCGGCGGCGGCTACAAGGTGTCGGGAGGCCTGCACGGCGTCGGCCTGTCCTGCGTCAACTTCCTGTCCGAATGGTGCGAGGCTATCGTCGAGCAGCGTGGCAAGAAGTACAAGCTGCGCTGTGTCAAGGGCATCCCCAAGCCCAAGGGCCTGAAAGAGATCGGCGATTCGGACGGGCACGGGACGACGCTCACCTGGCTGGCAGACAGCGAGATCTTCGGTGAGTATACCTACAAGCCCGAGATCTTCGAGTCGCGCATCCGCAACACCTGCTACCTGAACCGCGAGGTGACGATCCATTTTCACGACCTGCTGACCGGCGCGGAGCCGGTGACCTACCACTACGAGCGTGGTATCGCCGAGCAGGTGGAGCACCTGAATGAGAACAAGACGGCGCTATGCTCGACGATCTACTTCCTGAAGAAGCGCGAGGATGTGCAGGTCGAGATCGCCTTGCAGTACAACGACACCTACACCGAGTCGGTGCTGTCGTTCGCCAACAATGTCCACACCAAGGAGGGCGGGACGCACTTGTCCGGCTTCCGCACGGCTTTGACGCGCGTCATCAACCAGTACGCCCGCAAGTCGGGCGCGCTGAAGGAGAAGGACACGAACCTGAGCGGCGATGATGTCCGTGAGGGCCTGACCGCTGTCCTTTCGGTGCGCCTCTTCAAGCCGCAGTTCGAGGGCCAGACGAAGGCCAAGCTCGGCAACTCCGAGGTTGAAGGCATCGTCAACTCGATTATGGGCGAGGGCCTGACGCAGTTCTTGGAAGAGAATCCTGCCGTTGGGAAGCGTATCATTGACAAGGCCCTGACCGCCCAGCGCGCCCGCGACGCCGCCCGCAAGGCCGCCGACCTAATCAAGCGCCAGTCCAGCCTGGAGAACTCCAACCTCCCCGGCAAACTGGCCGATTGCACCGAGCGCGACCCCAAGAAGTGCGAGCTGTTTCTGGTCGAGGGCGATAGTGCAGGGGGGTCGGCAAAACAGGGCCGGGACCGGCGCTATCAGGCGATTCTGCCGCTTCGGGGCAAGATCATCAACACCAGCAAGGCCGCTTTAGACAAGACCTTGGAGAACAACGAGGTCCGCAGCCTGATCACGGCGCTTGGCATCGGCATCAAAGTGGACAGTGACGGGGACGACGAGGGCGAGGCGACCTCCAAGTTCGACATGTCCCGCCTGCGCTACGACCGCATCATCATCATGACCGATGCGGACGTAGACGGCGACCACATCCGAACCCTGCTGCTGACGTTCTTCTTCAGCTACATGCAGCCGCTGATCGAGCAGGGGCACGTTTA
>JANLUQ010000640.1:0-9194 GCA_031363565.1 Armatimonadota bacterium
GCGGCCCGGTTGTGAGCCCCCGCCTGCGCGGCGGCTTGGTTAAACGCGGCAACCGCCACCACCACCGGGCCCTGCAGCAGCTGCGCCTCGCCGCGCGTCGCCCAGTGCCAGTAGCGGTCGGCGTCGGTATAGGGCGCAGCCCGCTCGGCGGCATCCAGCACTTGCCCGGCGATCTGGGCTGCCTGCGTCCGGTCGCCGACGATCCAGGACAGAGTCGCGGCATTGATGCCGGTCCAGGAGCCGCCGGACGCCTCGAACCCGCGCCCATAGGCGTCGCGCGCGCGGCGGGCATCCTCCACCCGGCCCGAGCGCTTCCACAAGTCTTTGTAGACGCGGGCGATCAGGCCCAGCGTCTCCTCGTCCGCCTCGGCCCCGTGACGCAGGGGGATGACGTCCGCGCGCAGCGGCGCGGGGTAGAGGTCTTCCAGAACGTCCTGGGCCTCCGCCAAAGCCCCCGCGCGCAGTAGGGCCAGGGCGGTCGCCTGCCTCAGCCGCACGCTGTCCGGGAACCGGCGCAGCGCCTTCCGTGCCAGATCGTGTGCCAGGAACGTCTGGCCCTGGTCGAGCATTTTCTGGATCGCCGCCTCCACTTCCTCCTGAGAAGAAGGAAGATCGGGCGGTTGTGGCGAACGAGGGTTCAATGACCGGCTGGAAACTGATGGCATTCGGTTCTCCGTGCCTCCAAGGACGAGTACAAGATTAGTATGACTGCAAGACCGGGAAAAGGCAAGGCTGCTTTCTCAAAAGCAGCACAATATGTGCCGGCCCCACGCGATACGTCCGCCGTCCGCCTTACCGCCGAGATGAGCGCCCTGACCGAAGACCTGGCGAAGAACACGCACGAGGTCTGGGCGACCCAGCGCGTGGCCGAAGGCTGGCGCTACGGGCCGTGCCGGAACGAGGAGCGAATGGAACACCCTGGCCTGGTCCCCTACGCGGACCTGCCCGATTCGGAAAAGGAATACGACCGCAGCACCGCCCTGGAGACGCTACGTCTGATCCTCTCGCTCGGCTACCACATCTGCCCCGAGGACCCGCCGCAAGGCTGACGGGTTCTTGCTCGGGCGTGAAAGATGTCACCGCCGCCGCAATGTTTCTGCTGCATAATGTACCAGAAGAGAAACAAATCCTATGAGCATCCTCGCCAAGTTCAATCTGATGATTGTGACCGTTTTCGCCCTAGGCCTCATCGCCGTGTGTCTGGTGACGAACTCGCTGCTCGAAGGGAACGCCCAGCAGCAGGTCGTGGACAACGCGCGTATCATGATGGAGACCGCGCTGGCGATGCGCCAATACACCAGCAAGCAGATCAAGCCACTGCTCGACGGTCAGAACGCACACGGGTTCTTGCCGCAGACCGTGCCTGCCTATGCGGCCACTCAGGGTTTCAATGCCCTGCGCGCGAAGTACCCCCAATACACCTACAAAGAGGCAACGCTCGACCCGACGAATGTCCTGCAAGACAAAGCCACGGACTGGGAGGCGGACGTCGTCAGCCAATTTAAAAACCAGGTCGACACCAAGGAGATCATCGGGGTGCGCCAGAGTGCGACTGGCCCATCGCTGTACCTGAGCCACCCGATCCGCATCACCGACGCCGCCTGCTTGACCTGCCACAGCACCCCTGCCGTCGCCCCAGCATCCATGATCCAGAAGTACGGGCCGGACCACGGCTTCGGCTGGCATCAGGGGGATGTCGTCGGGGCGCAGATCGTGTCCGTTCCGACGTCCCTGCCCGAAGCCATGGCCCGGCGCGCCTTCCTCGCCGTGCTTGGGTCGCTGGTCGCCGCCTTCGTCGTCACTCTCCTTCTGCTCAACGTCATGCTGACGCTGCTCGTTATCCGCCCGGTCACCCGGCTCGCGCAGGCCGCCGACCAGATCAGCCAGGGGAACAGGGCGGTGGAGGACCTGCCGGTCCGGGGGCACGACGAGATCGCGGGCCTGGCGACCTCGTTCAACCGGATGCAGCGCTCACTCAAGAAGGCCATGACGATGCTGGATGAGGCGTGATTGGACGAGGTCTGAGAGGGAGAAAATGACGCACCACGACGTTTTTATCAGTTATTCCACTCATGATAAGCCGATTTCCGACGCCGTCTGCGCGGCCCTGGAAGGACACGGCATCCGGTGCTGGGTCGCCCCGCGCGATATCACGCCCGGCCAGGACTGGAGCGATGCCATCATTGACGCCATCGCGGACTGCCACGTCTGCCTGCTGATTCTGTCCACGGCTTCCAACCAGTCGGATCAGGTCAAACGGGAGGTGCAGAACGCGGTGAGCGAGGCAAAGCCCATCCTGCCGTTCCGTATCGAGGATGTCGCCCTCTCCAAGCACATGCGCTATTTCATCGGCACACCGCACTGGCTGGATGCCATGACGCCGCCGATGGAGCGCCACCTTAAGAAGATGGTGGAGACGGTGGCCGGGCTAATCAGCGCACTGAATGACAAGGCTGGGGAAGCCGCGCCGCCCCCCGTCCTGCCGCGCGCTTGTTTCCTTTGGGACGACGCGCACCTCGCCCGCATCGAGGCCGAACTGCGCCAGTTCGTGGGACCGCTGGGCCGCACCCTGGTCGCGGAAGCGGCGGTCATTGCGAGTGGCTACGACGACCTGTGCCGCCGTCTCGCGGGCCACATCCTGTCCGAGCGGGAGCAGCAGACGTTTCTCGCCCGGTGTCACGCCCCAACACCCGCCGCCGAACCGCCTGCACCTGGTCCTGTCCCGAGCGCCGAGGTCATCAGTCCCGAGATGATCGCCGTCGCTGAGAAGGCGCTGGCGCATTATGTCGGCCCACTGGCTCGCACGCTGGCGAAGCGGGCCGCGCGCACGGCGGTCAGCCGGGCCGAGTTCTACCACCTCCTTGCAGAAGAGCTGGCCACCCCCGCCGAGAAGGCCGCCTTCCTGGCTCAATGCCAGGGGGGCAAAGGCGGCGGGGCGGCAGGCCGGACGAACAAGACGCCAGGCTTATAAGTGATAGGTTGAGAATACCCCCGTTTTCGGATATACTGATCTTCATGGAGAGAGGAACATCAGATGCCCATTAACTTTGACCTGCTGCGGCGGCTCTGCGAGACGCCCGGCGTTTCCGGCCGGGAGGACCAGGTGCGTGACCTGGTGATCGAGGAGCTGCGGCCTCTGACCGACGAGATCAGCGTGGACACGATGGGCAGCGTCATCGCCACGAAGAAAGGAAAGGGCGGGCCGCGCGTGATGCTGGCCGCCCACACCGACGAAATCGGATTCCTCGTCAAGTTCGTAGAGGACAAGGGGTTCCTGCGCGTGCAGCCGGTCGGCGGCTGGGACCCGCGCACGATGGTCGCCCAGCGCGTCCATGTCCACGGCTACGGTGGGCAGACCCTGCTCGGCACGCTGATGCCGGCCGCGAAGCCGATCCACTTGCTGACGGCCGACGAGCTGAACAAGCCGCCCAAGATCGAGGAGTTCTTCGTAGACCTAGGCCTCCCCACCGATCAAGTCAGGACATTAGTGGAGATGGGGGACATGGTGACGATGGCCCGCACGACCGAGCGGGTGGGGGACATGGTGGTCAGCAAGTCGCTTGACGACCGCCTGAGCGTCTTCATCATGATCGAGGCACTGCGGGCGGTCGGCCCGCACTCCGCCGAGATCATCGCGGTCGCCACGACGCAGGAGGAAGTCGGGCTGCGCGGGGCGACGACGGCGGCCTACGCTTTGCAGCCCGACATCGGGATCGCCCTGGACGTCACGCTTGCCAATGATTTCCCCGGCGTGATGGATTACGACCAGGTGACCAAACTCGGGGCGGGGTGCGCGCTCAAGATCATGGATTCGTCCATGCTCAGCCACCCCAAGCTACTCCGCCATTTCCGCGACCTCGCTGAGAAGAACAGCATCCCTTACCAACTGGAGATTCTGGCGCGCGGCGGCACCGACGGCGGGGCCATCCAGCGGTCGCGGGCAGGTATCCCGACCTTCACGCTGTCCACGCCGACCCGCTATATCCACACCGTCAACGAGATGGCTCACACTGCCGACATCGAGGGGGCGACCGCCCTGCTCGCCCGCTACTTGGAAGACGCGCACACGCGGGATTACCGCTGACCTATGTCTCTGAAGTACACGAACCCCGTCTGGTCCGGCTACCTCGCCGACCCCTTTGTCCTGAAATGGCAAGGCGAGTATTACGCCTATGGCACCGGCGGCAACGCGGGTGATGTCCGTCAGCCTGACGGCAACATCTTCCCCGTCCTGCACTCCACGGATTTCGTGCGGTGGGAGCAGGTCGGGGGTGCCTTGAAGCCGCTGCCGAATGCCGAGGCGTACTGGGCGCCCGAAGTCGCCGCGCGGGACGGGCGCTTCTACCTCTATTATTCGGCGGCGGGCGGAGGCACGGATGACACCCACCGCCTGCGCGTCGCCGTCGCGGACCACCCCGCCGGCCCGTTCGTTGACTCCGGGAGCCTGCTCTTGCCCGGCGAGGGGTTTACGATTGATGCCCACCCGTTCCAAGACCCCAAGGATGGCCGTGGGTATCTGTTCTTCGCCAAGGACTTCTTCGATTCCCGCGTCGGTACTGCCCTGGCCGTCGTGCCGCTGGCCGACGACATGCTTTCGGCATCGGGACCGGTGACGACCATCCTGCGGCCCTCCGCCGACTGGCAGATCCACGCCCGGAACCGCGAGATCTATGGCCGGACCTGGGATGCCTGGCACACCGTCGAAGGCGCGTTCGTCGTCTTCCATGAGTGCCGCTACTATTTGCTCTACAGCGGTGGCGCTTGGCATACCTCTGAGTATGGCGTCGGCTATGCCGTCGCCGACTCGGTTCTGGGGCCTTACCAGGAGCCGGAAGCCGGGCCGGTCATCCTGCGCGGCGTGCCCGGCCATGTGCTTGGGCCGGGCCATAACTCGGTCGTCCTCGGGCCGGACGATCGGACGCCGTTTCTCGCCTACCACGCCTGGGACTTAGAGCAGACGGCCCGCCGCCTGTGCCTGGACCCGCTGGTCTGGACCGCAGACGGCCCGCGCTGTTCCCCGACTTGGACCGAGCAGGAGATCGAGCTTTGACCGAGGACGACAACGCCGCCCCTGCCGCCCTGCTGGACGCGCTCTGGGCGGCCCTGAAGAACAACTACCTCGCCTTCGAGTTCGTCGTTGGGGCCACGGGCGACGCCTGGCGGGACGAGTTTCGCACTCGCCTGGAGAACGTGACCGCCCTGCTGGACGCCTACCCCGTCCTGGAAGAATTGGTCAACCGCTTCCACGACTACCACACGCAGCTCTACTGGCCGGACAAGCCGGCCCGCGAAGCACCGGCCAGCGTGCGTCTGGGCTGGGTCGAGGGAATGGTCGCCGTCACTCACGCCCCGACCCCTGCCGCCTCCCTGATGCCGGGCGATATGCTCCTGGCGATTGACGGCGAGGATGCTGAACCGTTGTATCGGACAAGGCTGGCCGTCGCGCGGGGCGCGACCACCTACGCCCGCCAGTCCTGGGCCTGCGACTGCCTTCTGGAAGGTGCTCCCGGAACCGCCGTTCAGGTCCGCGTCCGGCGTGTGGGCGAGATACTAGACCTGGAATGCGCCCGCACGATGGCCTCGCCGCGCGCCTCGCTTCAGTTCCTCAACCCCTCCGGCGAGGCCGTCGGGGTGCGCCGGGTGGCCGGCGATGTTGGCTACATCCAAATCCCAATCTGGGCGCCGCCGGATGAAGCCGACCTGCTGGCCCGCTTCGACGCTGCCCTGGAAGAGTTCCGGGGACTTCCTTATCTGCTCCTGGACGTGCGGGATAACCGGGGCGGCTCGGACGCCCTCGCTGACCAGGTGACGGGCCGGTTCCTCACGGGGCCGATCGTGAGCAGCATCAGCTTTCACCGCGAGGCCGGCACCAACCGCTATGAGAAGACGGTCGAGATCGCGCACCCGCGCGGGCCGTGGCGCTACGCGGGCCGGGTCGCCGTGCTCACGAACGAAGACTGTGCCAGCGCCTGTGAACACTTCGTCAGTGGGATGCGCGCCTCGGGGCAGGCGATTCTGGTGGGGCGGCCCACGACGGGTGCCTGCGGCTGGAACAAGGGGATTCCGCTGCCGGGCGGGGCGACGCTCAGCTGCTCCTTGACCATCCCGTTCCACGGCGCGGAGCCTTCGCCGCTGCACGGAATCGAGCCGGACGTGCTGGTCCTTCCGACCCTGGAAGCGCTCTGCGCCGGGCGGGACCTGGTGATCGAAGAGGCCATCGCCGCGCTGCGTTCAGGAAGATCGGAGAGAGCGTGACGAACGAGTTTTCGCGGCGCGAGATACTGCGCCTGATTGGAGCGATGATGGCCCTTTCACCTGAACTGCGTCTAGAGGCTGCTGTCGCCATGGAGCCTTTCCCCGTCACCATCGGAGTAGATGCGGGCCACCCACAGGGACAGCTCAAGCCGATCTGGCGGTTCTTCGGCGGCGATGAGCCGAACTACTCTTACGCTAAAAACGGGAAAACTCTGCTGGCACATCTCGGCCAGCTCGACCCGCACCACGTCTACTTCCGCACCCACAACCTGCTGACGACGGGGGACGGCACGCCCGCCCTGAAGTGGGGTTCCACGAACGCCTACACCGAGGACGCGCAGGGCAATCCTGTCTATGACTGGACGATCACAGACCGCATCTTCGAGGCAGGTCTGACACGCGGCGTCAAGCCCTATGTCCAGATTGGGTTCATGCCCGAAGCTCTGTCTACGAAGCCCATTCCGTACCAGCATCACTGGACGCCGCACGCCCGCTACGAGGAGATCTATACGGGCTGGGCCTACCCGCCCAAGGACTATGCCAAGTGGGGCGAATTGGCCTATCAATGGACCAGGCACTGCACCGAGAAGTGGGGCAGGCCGGAGGTCGAGACGTGGTATTGGGAGGTCTGGAACGAGCCGAATATCGGCTACTGGCAGGGGACGCCAGACGACTATTTCAAGCTTTACGACTACGCCGTGGCCGGAGTGCGCCGCGCCCTGCCCACTGCCCGCGTCGGCGGGCCGGAAGTGGCGGGCGGGCCGGGCGGCGATTTCCTGCGCCGGTTCCTGGAACATTGCGCGCGCGGCGTCAACCATGTGACCGGGCAGACCGGCTCACCGCTGGACTTCCTCTCGTTCCACGCCAAGGGCGCGCCCAAGTTTGTGGACGACCATGTCCGCATGGGCATCTCAAACCAATTGAACGACATTGATGCGGCCTGCGCGGTCATCGCGGGTTTTCCCGAGTTCAAGGACAAGCCCATCATCATCGGCGAGTCCGATCCGGACGGCTGCGCCGCCTGTCAGGGGCCTCAACTCGGCTATCGTAATGGCGCACTGTATGCCTCCTACACGGCGGCGACCTACGCGCGCAAGCAGGCTGTTGCCGACAAGCATGGCGTCAACTTGGAAGGGGCCGTGACCTGGGCCTTCGAGTTCGAGGACCAGCCCCTCTTTGCCGGGTTCCGCCAACTTGCGAGCGGCGGTCTGGACCTGCCGGTCCTGAGCGTCTTCCGCATGCTGAACAAGATGCATGGGCATCGGCTGCCCGTCGAAAGCACATCGGATGCGGGCGTCGAGGGCATCCGTAAGAGCGGCGTCCGGGCCGCGCCGGACGTCTCCGCGCTGGCCGCCTTGGACAACAAAACGCTGACTGCGCTGGTCTGGCATTACCACGATGACGACATCCCCGGCCCGGACGCCGCCGTCGCCTTGACCCTGAATGGCCTGCCGCATACTGGGGCGGCGACGCTGACGCAGTTCCGCATTGACGACGCCCACTCCAACGCCTTCACGGCCTGGAAGGGCATGGGGTCGCCGCCCACGCCGACGCCCGACCAATACAAGGCGCTGGAAAAGGCTGGGATGCTCGCGCGCCTGGGGCCGCTGGAGAAGGTGCATGTCACGGATGGGGCGCTGGCAACGCGCCTGACTTTGCCCCGGCAGTCGGTCACGCTCCTCGTTCTGGAATGGGCGTGAGGTCATGCGCCTCTCCCTTCTCGCCCTGCGCTGGCTCGCGCTGATCCTCCTGGCCTGCACGGTACGGGCGGGGGCGGCAGACATCAGCCTGAGCGCGGGTTCGGCGCGGCTCACCC
The DNA here is from genome assembly GCA_031363565.1 of Armatimonadota bacterium. Taxonomy (GTDB): domain Bacteria; phylum Armatimonadota; class Armatimonadia; order Armatimonadales; family Capsulimonadaceae; genus JANXMY01. The sequence continues at coordinate 8,072 of JANLUQ010000640.1, forward strand.
TCGCGCCCGTTTCCCCCGGCCGCTTCGGGGTGCGCGTTGCCTCGTCCGGCGTCTTCGTTCAGGACGCCCCGCTGGCCGCTGAGGTCGTGGACGCGAAGGGGACGGCGGCCTGGCTGACGGGCGCTTACAAAAGCATTACGCCGTCCGGCGGCGAGCTTGTCTGCACGGGGACGCTGAAGACCTCTGCCGGGACGCAGTTCCGCTTTACGGACGTTTACGCGCCCCTGCCCGGCATCACGGCCTTCACGCTGACGCGCCGCGTCGAGATCGCCACGCCAAGTCTTGAAGACAAAGCCTTTTCGACCCGCTTCAGTCTGTCCCCCCGCGTGCCGACGGCAATGACTGACTGCGACTTCTTCGCGCCGGGCGTCTGGTACAAAGACAACGCGCACGTCCCGCCCCGCGCACTCGCCAGCCATCTCACCGACCATTATTTTCTGTTCCGTGAGGACCGCCTGCCGTTGCCCCTGATCATGCAGCGAGACAAGCGTAGCGGGATGACGCTGATGCTGGCTCACCTCGGCGGCGACCCGGCGACCTTCGCCGGTGAAGACGGCCTGGATCGCCTGACTGACGTCCGCCTTCAGTTCGGCGCGGTCGGCATCCAGAACACCGAAAGCCCCGCGCCCACCTTCCTGTTCCCCGGCACGGAGGGCGAGCGGACCTACACCTACGGCGGCTCGCTTGAGGGAAATCGCTGGGCCTACCGCAGCCATCCCGTGCGCGTGGGCGTCGCCCACCACTACCGGCTGCTCATCCAGGTGGGCCGCACGGTGGACTTTCCCGCCGCCCTTCGCCGCGCCTGGCGGACGGTTTACGCGCTGCTAAACCCGCCGGTCGTTCGGGTGAACCTGTCTAAAGTCTACCGGGACGGTGTTGGCCTGCTGAACACCGTCACCCGCCCCTACAGCGGCGTTATCAGCGTGCCGTTCGCCGCTTCCGTGCCGGATGGCAGAGTGGTGGACACCAGCAGCCAGATGGGCTTTGTGGGCCAGGCCCTTCCCGCTGCCGCCCTCTTGCTTCAAGGGAGCTTGGAGACGGGCGATGCCGGGGGCGCGGCGCGGGCGTCCGACGTGGTTGACTTCTGGGCGCGGCACTCGCTGACGCCTTCGGGACTGCCCCG